>JAGWLV010000030.1 GCA_028864875.1 Patescibacteria group bacterium | reverse complement strand
ACTCAAAAAATTTCTTTTCATGCGCGGCATGTTTAAAATTGCCGCGCGAAATATCCTCGACAAGCAAAATCGCAGAGTCCACTTTTGGCGCGGGGGCAAATGCCCCGCGCGGCACGGTCTCAATATATTTCGGCGCGCCGTACGCTTTGACCGAAAGCGAGAGCACGCTCTCTTTTTTGCTTCGTGCAATCCGTTCGGCCACTTCTTTTTGTATCAAAAATACCAACCTGCTTGGTTGAGGGTCTGCGGTCAAAAACTTTTTAATAAGCGCGCCTGTGATGTAGTACGGAATATTCCCCACGACTTTGTACCCGCCCTTTTTGTACTTTGATATATCATAGTCGAGTGCATCGGCTTCTATACATTCAAATTCTTGGCCGCCAAATTTTTTGTTCAATACAGGGATGAGCCGCGTGTCTTTTTCTATCGCGACAACATGTGCGCCACGCGCAAGCAGTGTGCCAGTCAGCGTACCCTCGCCCGGGCCGATTTCTACAACGGTTTCGCCGCGCTCAATACCCACCGCGTCCGCAATGAGCGAGAGGTAGTGAGCGTTGTGCAAAAAATGCTGCCCGAGCGATTTCTTCTTTAGCATACGTAGCAAAAAATTCTAATCCAAATAAATAGTTTTGCCCAACCGCTCGGGACCTTCGAGTTCCAGAATGTCACCCGGCAATTCGGAGAGAAACTGCGACGGCGCGCCCATGCTCTTGCTCCCGAACACGGTGCGGTAGCTCGCGTAGCACAGGTACACTTTTTCCTTCGCGCGGGTGAGTGCCACATACATAAGCCGGCGCTCTTCTTCCGGGTCGCGCTCTTCTTCAAGCTCGCTCTCGTAGGGGAAGAGCCCTTCTTCAAGCCCTACAATAAATACGACGGGGAATTCCAACCCCTTGCTCGCGTGCACGGTCATAAGCCGCACCACATTGCGCTCCTCTTTTATTTCGTCCTGCTCGCTCTGGAGCGCCGCGCTCTCGAGGAAATCCTCTATGCCCTTCGGCGCCGGCTCTTCGTCAAAGCGCGCGCCGAGCGAGACGAGCTCGCGGAGGTTGCCGAGGCGCTCGGCGCCTTCGAACTTGTCCTCGCGGTACATTTTTTCAAGCCCTGATTCGGCGATAACAAGTTTCAACAAGTCGGAGGGTTTGGCATGGTGCGCCGCCTCGCGCAACCGCGCGAGGATGCCGTAAAATTGCACGGCTTTGGGGCCGGCATCCTCGCCGCGTAGCATCTTCATGAGCGTCACCTTTCCTATCCCACGGCTTGGGCTCGACACCGCGCGCTCGATGTCTTGCGGGTTGGGTGTGAGCGCCGCGCGCAGCCAGGAGAGTGCGTCCTTGACCTCCTTGCGGTCAAAAAAGCGCGTGCCGAGCACTTGGTACGGAAGATCCGCGGCCAAAAACTGCTCTTCGAGCGCGCGGGACTGGAAATTTGCGCGATACAAAACCGCGATGTCCCGCGGCGCACGGCCGGCCTCCATGAGTTCGCGCACTTTGCGCGCGACGAAGCCCGCTTCGTCGCGCTCATCGAACGCTTGATACAAGCCGATAGTCTCGCCCACCCCGCGCGTGGGCAGGAGCACTTTCTCCACACGGTTCTGGTTGTGTTCGATGAGCGCGTTCGCAGCATCCAAAATGTTTTTTGTCGAGCGGTAGTTCTCTTCCAGCAGCACCACGCGCGTGCCGGGGTAGCTCTCTTCAAACCGCAGCAGGTTTTTTATTTGTGCGCCGCGCCACGAGTAGATGGTCTGGTCGATGTCGCCGACGACGAAGATGTTTTTCTCTGCGCCGAGCAAGAGCGCCGCGAGTTCGGCCTGGAGCGCGTTGGTGTCCTGGTACTCATCTATAAGTATGTAGCGCCAGCGCGCGCGGTACTCGCCGCGCGCGGCCTCCTCGCGGCGCAGCAGCTCGACCGGCAACACGAGCAAGTCGTCAAAGTCGACCGCCTTGGCCGCGCGCTTACTCACCTCGTACTTCTCCCACGCGCGCGCAACCGCGCGCTCCCAGGGCCCGCGCACCCCCGCGGCGTACTCGGCGGGCGACGTGCCGTCGCCTTTGAATTTTGAAATGATGCCGAGCGCCGCGCGCGGCTCGATGTCCTCTTCGCCCAACTCACGCAGCGCCTTTTTTATCTCACGCATGCTGTCGCTACGGTCCCAAATGGCGGGTCGCGCCGGCAGCCCCAGAGTTGCGTGGCGCTCTTTAATAATAGAAAGGCCGAGGGAGTGGAAGGTCGATATGAACGGGTGGCCGGCCCGCTGCGTTCCGACCGACCCCAAGCCGCCGAGCACGCGCGAGCGCATTTCACCCGCCGCTTTGTTGGTAAAGGTGATGGCGAGGATGTGCTCCGGCGCCACCCCGCGGCTGATAATCTCCAAAATCCGCGCCGCGAGTACCTTGGTCTTGCCCGCCCCCGCTCCGGCGATGACCATGACCGGCCCGTCTATTGCCAAAACGGCTTCCTCTTGTCTCTTGTTGAGGCCGTGGCGGTGCTTCACGTACCTATAGTAGGCGCAAAAGCGTTGATTTTCAATGCTTTTTGCTTCATCCCCGCTACAGTTATCCACCGTCCGTTCATTTGGGTGGTTGACCGCGCTGTTCATGCTTTCTACAGTGGGTAGGTACAGGGACGGGAGCGATACATATGGCTCTGTTGAGCCATTTTTCGCGGAATCACGCAGAAATCAGGCTAAAATCCATTGAATTCCACACAATCTAGCCGCTCTCCGCGCCCGAGGCACCGCCTCGCGGAGAAGCTCACATTCAGCCTCCTCTATATGCTCGTCGGCGCGGGCGCGCTTTCGAGCGCGGTTGCTCCGCTCCTGGCCTCGGCGAGCTTCTTTTCGCTCGGCGCGATGTTCTCCCCCACCGCCGCGGCCTCTGCGCCGGCAACCTCCAACATGCAGACGATGGCGCTCCTCTCCCCTGCAATCAACCTCAACCCCAACCCTTCGGTCGGCGGCGGCGGTATCGCCGTGGTGAGCGGCCAGGCGCTCCTCCCCCAAGACGGGCCCTCCGGCACCGCGGCCGACATCGACAACGCGCCGCCCGAAGCAACAAGCATCAGCGTATACACCGTCCACAAGGGCGACACGGTCCAGAGCATCGGCAAGCTCTTTGGTGTCTCCGCCAACACCGTCGTGTGGGCCAACAACTTGACCGGCCCCATCCACGAGGGCGAGCAGCTCATCATTCTTCCGGTATCGGGCGTGCAATACACAGTAAAGAGCGGCGACACGCTCGCAGGTATTGCCAAAAAGTACAAAGCCGACGCGACTGAAATCGCGCAGTACAACGGTGTCTCCGACTCGACGCTTGCAGTCGGCACGAGCATCATCATCCCCAACGGCGAGGCGCCGCTCACCGCCGCGCAGCAAGCGGCCAACGCGCACGCAACCGCAATACGGCGTATCGCCAAGGGTGCGACCGAGCCCTACCTCGGCGGCTCGGGCCCCGACTTGGGCACCTACTACGCCTGGCCGGTTGCCGGCGGCGTCATCACGCAGGGTCTCCACGGATGGAACGCAGTCGACATCGGCGCGCCCTCCGGCACACCGATTTATGCCGCCGCCGACGGCACAGTCATCATCGCGCGCGGCGGCGGCGGGTGGAACGGCGGGTACGGCAACTACGTCGTCATCTCCCACGGCAACGGTACGCAGACGCTCTACGCGCACATGAGCCGCGTGTTGGTGAGCGCCGGCGAGCCGGTGAGCCAAGGCCAAACGATAGGCAAAGTGGGCGCGACCGGCGAGGCCACCGGCCCGCACCTGCACTTTGAAGTCCGCGGCGCCGTGAACCCGTTTGCTAATTAAACAGAACCCCTTCGCCAATTAGAGCAATTTTTAGGGGTAGAATTTAGTAGGATCATTTTTATACACCCTACTAATTTTTTATTTGTATGCCTCCGAGCTCGAATACGCCCCCGTTTGTGCCGCAGCAGCCGGCACCCGCCCCCGCCCCTGTTCCTATGCAGCCGCCAAAAAAGAAGTGGCCTTGGTGGGTCAAAACACTTATCTTCATCGCCGTGATTGTTGTGGTACTCATCGCGCTCTATTGGGCATCGATAGTTGTCGTGTCTCTCAATGCGGCGCGGGGCAATGAGCCCGTCGTCAGCAACGTACAAGCGGCGCAAACAGCGGCTAACGCAGCCGCAACCGGAGGAGACTACTCCGGCGTATGCAATAACGACACAGTCAAAAGTGATCTCGCTGCCGCCGCACAGGCGGGCACGGGCGATCCGACCCAGGGTGGTTGTTACGCTACAAAGACTACGTACATACTTGTGGCCGCTTTGAAGAGTGGCGGGTTGTATTGTGTTGACAGCACTGGGAACTCTGAGGTTGTAGACGATTTTGGAGGGACGGCGATTCTCTGCAAAGATTTACCAGCGCATCAGTCAACGCAATAACATCAAACCCCCGGCCGCTGCGGCCGGGGGTTTTGTTTTCAGCGGACTGACGCCCTTGGATTCTTCAACAGGCGGGTGAGAGATGCCGGCAGGCGTTTCTTGCGCAAACCAGGGTGCTCTTTTTCATCGAGTCCTTCGCGCGTGAGGCGGAAGCGGTATGGGTGGTATTGAAATTGCACCAACTTCTCCTCGCGCAGTTTGCACAATAGTGTCCACGCCGCTATCGGGTTATCGACTGCGAGCATGATTTCGCCAAGGCTTCTCCACGTCTGGTCGAGGGCTTC
>JAGWLV010000006.1 GCA_028864875.1 Patescibacteria group bacterium | reverse complement strand
CGTATTACTGCAAGTACGGCATTGAGAGCATTTAAATCAGCGATTTGAATATTCTTGTCATACTCGTTGTTTTCGTCGCGGCCACCAAATGAAATTCTGGCTCTCGCTTTCTCACGATTGTCGGGCGTGCTGGTAACCACCTGCAAAATGCCACCAATCTTCTCATTGTTTACGTATAGCCCCATACCAACATCTATAAACAAAGCTCCAAATTCCGTTAGCTTATCGATGATCAGTTTCTTCTCTGGACCCGCATCTATGCATACAAAGACGCACGCCATGTCGCGCAACTGATCAATATTGTTCGCGTCGATGTGAGCAGGGTGCTCCTTAATTCCTTTATGCATGCGGACGTAAATTTTTTTAAAGTACTCCACCTTGAGCGGCTGCTTATGGAGGTCGTCTTTCGACGCTGCACCGGGCGCACGGAATGCATTGTGTGAAGAAAATTTATCACCATCAAAAATATGAATTTCTTTGACCGGTGTTTTTGCCAGAAGGTCCAATACATATGAACCCGTTCCGCCTAAACCTACTATGGCAATCTTATCGGCTGCCAATTTTTGAGTGATTGCACTTATTTCAGCCTGCGCCGACGCCGTATCGATGTACTGGAAAGGGGAGCCGTCATCCTCTGGCTCTACTACACGAAAGGTTTTTGCTGTTGTTTGTGGATCCATAGTCGATGCTGGACCAGACAAAATAGCAACATACGTCCGTATTTTTTCGTAATAATTTTTATAGTTTCCTGCTGGTGGTTTTGCCGAGAATGAATGTTGAGTTGTCAGTCGCGGAGTGATCGATAAAGCTTCGCTGCCCTGCCTAATACCTTCGATGGGCTTACCGTCGCTCCCGCAAGGGTAGTCGCCAGCGAACTTTATCGTGTGGTCACTGGGAGGGTTTAAGATATCGCCGTTTAGGTTCAGAGGGGTTGCTAATACGCCGTCACGACGAAGTTCCCTTTTGTCATTCACATAAGGGACGTCCCTGACGATTAGATACCCACCGTAGATATCTACGTTGTAACCCTCATCCCGGAGTTTTCTAAGGTCCTCATTAAGATCTATTAGTTTGTGTGACATCGAAAACAGTGCCGTGTTTCTTCACCGTCACTTTTCCACCGGCAGCGAGCGTGCCTTGATGAGGTTTGCTTTCGGCGTGCTCGAATGTAACCGAAAAGACAACGTTCGGATCATGTGTGTGGCTGGGGAATGCCATCTTAACGACCTGTTCGAACGTCACTACATCGTTTGAGACGGTGTGCTCTGTGCCGTTCACAATAATTTTGTATGCTTCTTTTTCGTCCGCCATAATTTGACTCCGAGACAATCCCAATGGGTAAAGCGACTCTGCTGTCGCTTATGAATAATACACCCGCCTTGGTTGTAGGCAAGTGAGTTTTACCTGACCAGATAGTGAGATGCCCCAGTCAATTCTGCAAAGACGTTGCGTGGGCAATCGTAGCCAAGGCGCTTACGCGGCCGTCTGTTTAGCGTCACCGCAGCTCTGGTCGCATCGTATTGGCTTACGTGCGCCATTGAAGTGCCCTTTGGGAAAAATTCCCGCAGAAGCCCGTTGAGATTTTCGTTTGCGCCGCGTTGCTGAGGGCTATGTGTGTCGGTGAAGTAGACCTGGCACTTGAGTAGTTTTTCTATCCGCTTGTGCTGTGCGAATTCAAACCCATTGTCGCAAGTGATCGTGTGGACCGGCAAATCCCGTAGTGCTTCGGCAAAGACATGCGCCACGACCAGGGGATTGAGGGTTGTCAGCTTCCGTACGATGACGAAGCCGGAGGCGCGTTCATTGATTGTCAGCAGGGAATGGCGAGAGTCATCTCGCGTCCCATGGACGAGGTCGGCCTCCCAGTCACCTACACGCATTCGTTTCTCGACAATCCGAGGCCGAGCGCTGATATGTCGCTTGTGCGGCTGCCAAAGGCGCTTGCACATGCCATACGGCACGCGCGGCCGGCCTTTAAAGCGTAAATACGAGCGTCTGGTGCGCCATTCGCGGTGTATCCAGGAATAGATCGATTTATGGCTAAGCCGCTGCGGATGGTTTGACCGGCGCATGTAGCCGGCGATTTGCTCTGGAGAAAAATTGGCCTTCAAAAGCTGCTCGACGTAGTTCTGCAGCATGTAATCCCGGTCAATGCGCCGACGGACGGCTTTGGCCGCAAGCCGGCGCCTCAGCATGAACGTCTGCGCGTGCTTCTCGTAGTAAATGCCGGCTGCGTTGGAATTGCGTTTGATCTCACGACAAATAGTCGCTCGGTGTTTACCGAGAACTCGCGCGATGTACGCTGGCCGGCGCTTCTGAGCTGAGAGGCGTCGAATAATTTCGCGCTCAGCCAAAGTGAGATGAGTGTAGCGGAGTGGCACGCCCATACAGGCATACGCTCTCCACTTGCGTATCTTTGTAGTGTACGTCGTTTGCAGTACAGCGCAAATTAGCCACTGTGGAGAGCACCGCGATATAATGCGGTTATGACCCTCATGACGCGCACGGCGATTCTTCAGGCCCGGGTGCGGCCAGAAATCAAATATGCGAGCGAACAGGTCTTGCAGCGGATCGGTTTGACCATGACCGAAGCGATGGAATTGTTTTTGCGACGTATCATCGTTGATGAAAAACTACCGTTTGAGGTTACGGCCCTGGACGACGCAACGCTCGCGACCATCATTGGGACGTGGCGGGCGGGCAAACAAAGCAAAGAGCCTATTATCGAGCTCGAAGGCCGAGGATCAAAGAAGCGGAAGCATCAAAGACGTGAATAGCAATTTTTAGAATTTAAAAGTTTCGATTGCCGTTGACGGCAGATTTCAACGATGGTCGGCAAAACGAGGCAAAAATCGAGCTAAAATCTGAGCGGGACGGGAGGCGACTAGAAATAACGGCTCAATGACAGGGGAGAATTGTTGCAGTTCAAGGTAACATTCACCAAGGATACAATGGGCTGGCTGGCGTCCTTAAGGATTCCTATAGGATAGGGTCGCAAAAGGTATATTGTGCGACGTTATACCTCGCCACGGCGAGTATGAACATGAAGACGTACCAATCACACATCCGCTCCCTCCTCTCTCCGGCGCAGCGCCGTATATTTGCACGGCTCAATTCGCCGCAGGAAATCCAAACATTTCTGGACTCCTTCCCTGTCCGGGTGGGTAGGGAGCACACGATGCACGGCCCGACCACCATACTTAAAGAGCGCCGCGCGCACTGTATGGAAGGGGCGATGCTGGCCGCGGCCATACTTGCCTATCATGGGCGGCCGCCGCTCCTACTTGACATCACGACGACGGGGGATGATTTTGACCATGTCGTTACCCTATTTAAAGATGCCGGGCGCTGGGGGGCAATAAGCAAGACCAACTATCCCGTCTTGCGTTGGCGCGACCCGGTGTACAAAACGGTGCGCGAACTCGCAATGAGCTACTTCCACGAAATTTTTTTAAACTCCGGCAGAAAGACAATGCGCTCGTACTCAGCACCGTTTGATTTGCGAAAGTTCAAACCCGAGGAGTGGATTACGGCGAAAGGCAACCTCGATTGGGTAGCGGAGGAGTTGGAAGATTCACCCCACTCCCCTATTGCACTGTCGAAACTGATGAAAAACCTCCGCCGCGCGAGCAGTATTGAAATCAAAGCAACCGCCCTGCGCGAGTGGGACAAACGCGGCAAACATTCCTAGTTTTTGACGCCGATGCCGCCCCTAAAGAGCCACAGAGTGACAGCAAGGAATATGAGGATGAAGCCGAAGAGCACCCCGAAGCATACGCCGATGTTGATGTCGGAGAAGCCGAAAAATCCCCACCGGAACGCGTTGACCATGTAGAGAATGGGATTAAACTTCGACACCGTTTGCCACACGGGCGGAAATTGGGAAATCGAGTAGAAGATGCCGCCGAGGTACGTCAGCGGCGTGAGTACGAACGTGGGTACGATAGAAATGCCGTCGAAGCTTTTGGCAAAAGCGCCGTTGATAACTCCCCCGAGCGCAAAGAGCACCGACGTGAGCACCACCGCGCCGATGAGCACGAGGATGTTGAATATCGCCAGGTGAGTGAAGAAGAGCCCGACTATGCCGACGAGTACCCCGACGAAGAGTCCGCGCATCACTCCCCCGCTCACAAAGCCCATAATGATGAGCCAGTCGGGCATCGGCGACACCAAAATTTCGTCGAGCGTGTGCGTCCACTTGGCAAAGTAGAACGTCGAGACGGTGTTCATGTAGGAGCTCGTGATGACCGACATCATAATGAGCCCCGGCACGATGAATTGGATGTAGCGCAAGCCGTGTATGGGCGCGAGCTGGCTGCCTATAAACGTGCCAAAGACGATAAAGTACAGCGAGGTTGTGACGACCGGCGGCAAGAGCGTTTGACTCCAAATGCGCACGATGCGCACAAAGTCGTTGCGTACCATGGTGTAATAGGCCGTAAGTTGTTTCTGGGGAGTCATGGCGTTATGCGAGCTTGTCCGCAGTCTTCGATTCAATAAGGCCGAGGTACACTTCCTCGAGCTTTTCTTCCCCGTGGCGCTTCAGGAGGCCCTCCATGGACTCGTTGATCAGTATCCGCCCTTTGTTGATGATGGCCACATTGCGGCAGAGCTGCTCGGCCTCCTCCAGATAGTGGGTGGTGAGTATGATGGTTGTCCCCTGCTCGTTCATCTGGCGCAAAAAGGTCCACATCTGGCGGCGCAACTCGACGTCGACACCCGCCGTCGGCTCATCGAGTATCAAGAGGCGCGGCTTGTGTATGAGTGCGCGGGCGATCATCAACCGGCGCTTCATGCCGCCCGAGAGCGACTGTGCCGGAGCGTGGCGCTTTTCCCACAAACCGAGGTCCTTGAGTATAGGCTCGGCATCGGCAATGGCTTGCGGGCGCGGCGTGCCGTAGTAGCCCGCTTGGGTGGCGACGATATCCTCGACCTTTTCGAAGATGTTGATATTCATCTCCTGAGGCACGAGTCCGATGTACGTCTTGGCGAGCGACGGGTCCCGGGCGATATCGACGCCGAAAATCGACACATCGCCGGCAGTTTTGTTGACCAAGCTCGAAATGATCCCGATGAGGGTCGACTTCCCCGCCCCGTTGGGCCCCAAGAGCGCAAAAAAGTCACCGTCTTCGACGGTGAGAGACACGCCCTTGAGCGCCTCGACCCCTTGTTGTCCCTTGTGCCCCGCATAGGTTTTGCGGAGGTTATGAACGGAAACTGCGGAAGCCATGAGCTTCCGCAGTATACCATTTCGCACTATTTCCCGGAGATTACATCGAGCCCATGCACATCTTGCAGGTCTTGCGGTGCATCACGATTTCCCACACTGCCGAGAGGCCGACGAGAACGTAGACCACCCACTCGACTTGAGGCCATGCACCCAAGATCATGTGGACGACGTTCCAATCAGCACCGGCAAAGCCGCCAAGGCCTACGAGGCCCCAGTTGAGGCCGCCGACGATGATGAGTATCCACGCGATTATGTGCGTTGCTTTCATACGTAGTACAAAAATTGCGTTACGCGGCCCGACCTCCTGCTACGCAGGCATCCGCACCATTAAGTATGGGGTCTCCAGGCCGATTTGGTAGAGGGGCCTGGGGATTAGAAAGACGGAAGATACGAGAGCGGGTTGAGGTACGCCGAGAGGTCGCCCACGGGCATGGTGTAGGTTTTGCCCTTGCACGAGGAGCTCGGGAAAGAGGCTATTTCGCTGCCCGAGGAGGCATAGACTCCGAAGTGGAGGTGCGGACCTGTGGCATAGCCGGTCGTGTCGGAGTAGCCCACCACCTGCCCCGTGGTCACCGTGTCCCCCTTTAAAACAGTAAAGCTCCCGAGGTGCGCGTAGAGGGTCGAAAGCCCGTCATCGTGTTCGATGAATACCCACTTGCCGAAGGAGGCATACGGACATGTGGCATCGGTGTTGCCTGTCCCCAAGACGATGCCGTCGCGAGCCGCGAGGACGGGCGTGCCCGGGCTCGCGGCGAGGTCGACCCCCGTGTGGCCGTGCCCGCTGTAAATTTGAGGATTTTGTGTGGCAAACGGCGTGTTACCGAAGTACTGCGTGATGCGCACAGACGCAAGCGGCCAGGCAAGCGGCGCGCTTCCGGTCGGCGGGAGCGTTGAAGAGTCGGTCGTGAGACCGAGCTTTTGTTGGAAGGTCAGGAGGTCCTGTTCGAATTTTGCTTCTTGCGCCTGTTTCTGAGCGATGAGTGCTTGATAGGAACTTTCTTTATTTTGGGTTTGGGCCAAGAGTTGAGTCTGTGAGTCCTTGGCAATAGTGAGACCCTGCTTTTGCTGGTTGAGCTGTCTTTGCAGTGAGGCAAGGTCGTTGCGCTTGCTCTGCGCGGTGTCTTTGCTTGTCTGCAAGTTGTCTTTGAGGGTGCCCAGGTTTTCGATGCGGTTTTCAAGTTGTGAGCGCAGACTCTCGAGCTCTATCGCCTGGTCAAAAAAGCTCGACAGGGTTTTGCCCGCAAGGAGTGCCGTTGCAAGCGGCTCTTCGTCGACTTGATTGAGCTGCCGGAGCGAGGAGGCAACCTGCGTCTGCGTGTCCCCTATCTGGCCCTGAGTCGTAGTGATGTTGCCCGAGAGCCGCCTGATTTCGGAATCTTTCTGCTTTATTTGCGCTGTAGTGAGTGCGATGCTCGTTTGGAGCTTTTGGATGTTGAGGTTGAGGGCTTTGATGGCGCTCTGGAGGGTCTGTTTTTGAGCAGTCGTTTGATTGAGCTGTGTTTGGAGCTGTGCGATTTCTTGCTTGAGCTGATCTATTTGAGATTGGGTGGCGTCTATTTGCGCTTGAGTTTGGTCCCCCGTCGATGTGGATGTGTCCGTAGGCACGTCGGCTGCGAGCGCGGGCGCTATTGCAATAAGAAGTGCCGCAAGCAGGGCGGCCGGGATGAGTCGACGCATCGGTTTGATTTTAAAGCGATTCTACGGCGCGGGCAATGCGCGCGAGGGTCTCCTTTTTGCCCATCAGCGCTGCAAGTGTGAAGGGGTCAGGCGACTTCTCACGCCCCGAGAGCGCAACGCGCAGGGGCCAGAGCACTACCCCCCTGCCCTGCGAGTCGGCGTAGGGCATAATGATGCTTTTGAGCTGTGCGGCGCTGAATCCTTCATCGGGCACAGGCTCGAGCAAAACGGCTAAGGCGCGTAAGTGGTTAGACGCAACTTCCGTGGCAATCTTGCCGCCTTGGAGCAGTAATTCGGGCGCGTAGGAAATGGCGCCGAGAAAGTCATACTCTCCGAGCAGACGCGCGGCCTCGGCGAGGGTCTGTGCGCGCTCTTTGATGAGCGGCACTATGCGCGCGTCGACGTCGCGGCCGGTAAACTCTTTGAGGCGCATTGTGTATTCTTCGTTGGAGAGCTGTTTGAGGTGCTCGAAGTTAAACCACGTGAGCTTTTCTATATTAAAGATGGCACCGCTTTTGTGCACCCGGTCGAGCGTAAATTCTTTTTCGAGCTCCCCGAGCGTGTAGAGTTCGCGCTCCCCGCCCGGATTCCACCCCAAGAGCGCAAGATAGTTGACCAGTGCTTCCGGTACAAACCCTTGTGCGCGGTACTCGCTGAGCGACACCGCTCCGTGGCGTTTTGAAAGTTTGCTCTTGTCGGGTGCAAGAATGAGCGGAATGTGGGCATATTCGGGGCGCACAAAGCCGAGCGCCTCTATGAGCAATAGTTGCCGCTGGGTGTTTGAAATGTGGTCCTCGCCGCGGATGATATGCGTGACACCCATTTCAGCGTCATCAATCACGACCGCAAGATGGTAAAGCGGGAGGTCGTGCGTGCGCGCAATGATGAAATCGCCGAGCTCGGTTGTGTCAAAAGTAATGTCGCCACGCACCGCGTCGTGGAAGGTCACGGTTTTGTTCGGATTTTTAAAGCGCACCACCTTCATCCCCAGTGTGGTGGTCGAGTCTTCGGCTTCGAACGCAGCACCATTCTCGATAAGTTTCAACAGGTGCTTTTTGTATATCTCGGTGCGTTCCGATTGGCGAAAGGCGGACGGCGCAGTGTGGAGACCGAGCCACGCGAGCCCTTCGATAATGTCCTTTTCAAATTCCGGTTTGGAGCGCTCACGATCGGTGTCTTCAAACCGGAACAGCATTTCTCCCCCGTTGTGGTTGGCAAAGAGGTAGTTGAAAAGCGCCGTGCGCGCGGAGCCGATGTGGAAGTTGCCGGTCGGACTCGGTGGAAAGCGGGTAATGATTTTTGCCATGGGTGGAATGTACTACGCTTCGTGGCCGAGCGCTATATCAAGGAGCGCATTGGCGATTGAGGTGGCGGCATCGGGGCGGGAGAAGGCGCGCGCGGCGGCGCTGAGGCCGTGGCGGAGTTTTTCGTTGCCGAGTATACGCTCGATTTCAGACTGCAGGAGGCGCGGTGTGAGATTATTTTGCTCTATTACCACACACGCGCCCGCGCGAGCGTACGCAAATGCGTTTTTTGTCTGGTCGTGCGAAATAGATTCCGGTATCGGCACAAGGATGCTCGGGAGGCCCCATGCCGCGATTTCGAATATGCTCCCCGCCCCCGCGCGGGCGATAACGATGCTCGAGGCGCCTGCGACCATGCGCGTGGCAAGGTCGTTGAGGTAGGGCTGGGGCTGGTAGCGCTCGCGCTGCAAGCTGTCGTGCAGTGCGACACGGGCGCGGCCTTGCACCTCTTCGAAGTTTGCCGCGCCGGTCTGGTGGATTATTTGGTACTTCTCCACCAACTGTGGAAGCACCATCAGAATAACATCGTTGAGCGCTTGGGCGCCCTGCGAGCCGCCGGTGACGTAGATGACCGGCAGATCTTTTTGGAGTTTGAGGAACTCGAATGCCCCTTCGCGTGCCGGTACCAACACCGACTTGCGCACCGGGTTCCCCGTGTGCGCGATTTTGTCCGCGGGCAAACCCTGCGCCCCTTCGGCAAAGCCGACCGCAATTTTGCTTGCAAACCCCGCTGCCCATGTGGTCACCTTCCCCGGACTCGCGTCGCAATTGAGGAGCACTACCGGGATACGGAAGAGCCGGCCCGCAAGAAGCGTCGGGAAACTCGCGTACCCGCTTGTAGAAAAGATGACGTCAGGATATAGAAAGAAAATCCGTAAGACCGAGCGCAGCACACCCCACCCCGTTTTAAAGTAATCAAAGAAGTTGAGTATGGACGCGTAGTTGCGCACCTTGCCCGCCGCCGTGGGGACAAACGCGATGTTGTTTGCCAGCAGTACTTCGCGGTCGTAAGGGTCGGGCGCCGCGTAGTAGAGTTTGGGCTCAAGGAGCTTGCGCTCGCGCGTGATGTCGTTGAGCGCCTCTGCGACCGCGATAATGGGATAAAAGTGCCCCCCTGTGCCCGCGCCGGTAAAAAGAATTTTCATACGCTATGCGTGGCGCATGCGCCGCGACACGCTTAGTATAACGCCCACTTCCGCAAGAGATATGGCGAGCGCGGTGCCGCCGTGGGAGACAAAAATAAGCGGCACGCCGACAAGCGGCACAAGCCCCAAGATAGATGCGATATTAAACAGCGACTGCCCGACGATGATGACGACAAGTCCCGCGGCGATGAGTCCGCCAAAAGGGTCCCCCGCGCGCGCGGCGATGCGCAGCCCCAACACACATAGCGCTCCATAGAGGAGTACAAGAACCGAACTGCCGAGGAAGCCCCACTCCTCCGCCGCGACCGCAAAGATAGAGTCGCCGATAGGCTCGGGCAGGTAGGAGAATTTTTCTATACTTTGTCCGAATCCGCGGCCGGTGAGTTGCCCGCTACCTACAGCAATGAGCGATTGCTCGACTTGGTAGCCGCTCCCCTGCGGGTCGGAGCGGCTCACAAAGGTTGCGATGCGGTCCCGCACGTGCGGGTAGAAGGCCGCCGCGCCCGCAACGAGCACCACGCCGATGAGGACGATGCTCACCATGTGCTTCAGCGAGCCGCCTGCGACAAACAGCATCGCGGCCGCGGCTGCGGCAAGTATCATCGCGCCCGCGGTGTCCGGCTGTGCAAGGAGTATCGCGACAGAGAGTCCGCCCACTACTGCGAGCGGCACAAGGCCGCCGCGCAACGTGTGAGTTCCGCGCAGGTTATTGCTCCAAAGTGCGGCAAGTAGCATCACCGCGGAGAACTTGAGCAATTCTTCCGGTTGAAACGAGAGCGGGCCGATGGCCAGCCAGCGCGAGGCACCCTTGAGGGAGAGGCCGAGGCCGGGGAGGAACGTGAGCAGCGTGAGTGCAAATGAAAGTGCAAAAAAATATACCGTGTACGGGCGCCACAGTCGATAGTCGATGCGCGAGAGCACAAACAGTGCGATGCCTCCGCAGATAAATCCAAGGAGGAGTTGGGAGACCGCGACGGAAGTAAAGGTGGCGCCTCCGCGGGACAGGAGCGAGAGCGCCGCCGATGTAAAGATGAGCAGCCCAAAGACGACGAGCGCACACACCACGAGGAGAAACGGCGTGTCGACCGGGCGGCGCATCAGAGGAGTGCCAATGCCAAGCCGATAATGGCGAGGATCACGCTCACAATCCAGTAGCGCATCGTCACTTTGTAGGGCGGCCACCCGATTGCCTCGAAATGGTGATGGAGCGGTGCGATGCGCAGGAGCTTGCGGCCGAAGATTTTTTTCCAAAATATCTGAACGATGTTGGAAGCTACGGTGATAAAGAGCGGCGCCGCGATTATGGGCAGCACTTCGAGTCCGCGCCCGCCCGCTTGCGCGTCTGTGAGGAACGCAACCACCGCAAGCACCATGGTGAGACCCATCGTCCCTGTTTCTGTTAAGTAGAAGCGGGCGGGCGGAATGTTAAACCACAAAAACGCGAGCAGTCCGCCCATAATTGCGGCACACAGCGCCGCGATGTCGAACTGGTGTTGGAAGAACGCGAGCGCGGCATACGCCGCAAATATCGTCGAGAAGACGCCGCCGCTCAGCCCATCGATGCCGTCTATAACTCCACCCGCGTACAACAGAAGCGTGGTAAAGACGAATATCGGTATGATGTAGGAACCCACAAAATACTCTCCGCTCCCCCACGGGACCGATATCATCACCACGCCAAGCTTGCTGAAAAACCACCACGCGCACACGAGCGCTACAACTGTGACAAACCCAAGCCGTACGCGCAGGCGCAACCCCTGGGTGCCCTGGACTTCGTAGAGGTCGTCGAGGAGGCCGACGAGGGCGCCGAGCATGAGCGCAGCAAGCGGTACCCATGTTTGGCTGCGGCTCACAAATGCAAGGCCAGAAAATGCGTCCGGTACGGCTGTGGCAAGAATTTGAAACAGAGCTGCGGTGAGGAGCACGCTCCCCCATACGATGATGCCGCCGAAGCGCGGCGTGCCGACCTCCTTCGGCACATGGAGCTTGTTGAACTCTTCCGCCGGGCGCCCGTCGAGCGCTACCTTGCCCCCGCGGGGCTTCCACATTTTGTACTTGTAGAGATAGTGAGAGACAAACGGCGTCATCGCCACACCGATAAAGAATGCGGCACCCGAGGGGAGAAATATGCGCAGTACGTCGAAAGCTGTCATGGCGAAAATGTGCTCCGGGCAGCGGCAATGAGCGTTTTAATGTCGTTAAACCGGCCCGCTTCGCTCGAGTGGAGCACGACGGCGACAACCGGGTGTCCGGGCCACAAGTCTACGACTGCCGCCAAATTGCCGCCGGCCAAGTCAGTGTACCCTGTTTTTGCGCCGACAAAACCGGCAAGATTTTGAAGAGGGCGCGTTGTCGCCTCTGCGGTGAGGGTGCGCGAGCCGTCTTCGACAGAGACTGTGGGTTGGGACGTCAATTCAAAAAATTGCGGGTACTCTTTATAAAATGCCGCAGTCAGCAGGGCGACATCGAGCGCCGAGCCGTATGCGCCGGAAATTTCGCTGTTGAGGTCGAGCCCGGTGGAGTTTAAGAAATACGCTTTGCTCAGCCCCAGATCCTGTGCCGTTATGTCCATCGCCTTGGTGTAGTCGTTGCCCAAACTTGCGGCAGCGGCCGCCATGGCGTCGTTTGATGACGCAACAAGGCCCAAATGGAGGAGTGCTCCGAGTGTGAGCGTGTCCCCGACGCGCAGCCCCCAATCCCCTTCGGGGGCCAAGTCTTGCTCTGTGATCCGCACGGAGGTTTGGGGGCTGCGCGCGGAGAGCACCGCGCGCGCGGCCATCAACTTGGTGAGCGACGCGAGCGGGAGCTGCTCGGCGGAATCTTTTTGATAGAGGATGGTGTGTGCCCCGGGGTCGTAGAGCACCGCCGCGCGCGCCGCGAGTGCCGAAGGGTCGAGCGCTACCGTCTGCGTCTGAATAGGTGCAGCCGGCGCCCAGGTCAGCGCAACGAGCACGAGCCCCAGAAAAAAGGCCCCGCCCACGCTGCACGACGCGGCTGTTACAACAAGGAGCGGGTGGTGCCACAATTTATTCATGAGATTCCTGCTCTACCTCTTTGGCGCGGTACGCATCTTCGAGCGCTTTGAGCTTGGCGCGCACGTCGTCGAATTGTGGCAGGTGCGACGGGTGCGTCACACCGAGCTGTGCAAGAAGTTCGGTCGTCGGTTCATACAAGTACTGCCGTTCGTCTTTGGGGTTCGGCGTGCGGCGCACGAGCCCGCGCATGGTGAGCGTGCGCAGTGTTTGGGAGGAGTTGACCCCGCGTATAAAGTCTATGTCGCTGCGGCTGAGCGAGCCACGGTATAGTATCGCTGCGAGCGCTTCAAAGCCGGCCTTGCCTATTTCGCGGCTATACTCTTCTTTGCGGGCGCGCTCGACTTCGGCGGCGGCCTCCGGCGCCACACGCAACTCTAGGTTCGCGCCGTCATCAACGAGCACAATGCCGCTTTGAGCCTGCTGTAGAGTTGCAAGAGCCTCGTCTATATCAGATGCAGAGGCACCGAGCATTTTGGCCAAGTTTTTGCGCGACAGCGGCCGCCCGAGAGCAAAAAGGAGTGCTTGGATTTTTATTGCAAGAGTGTTCATATCATTCAAACGTCGGAGTCGACACGGAGTCTTTTTCGAGCATGATATCGCCGAAGTGCTCTTCCTGTCGCGCGCGGATGGAACCCTGCTTTACAAGCTCCAGTAGCGCAAGGAATCCGACAATAACCTCGCTGCGCTCGCGGCTTCCGCGCGAAAATTCGCGGAAAGAAAGCTTGAGTGCCGAGGATATGCGCGCCGCCATGCGCCCTATCATTTCCTCGAGCGAGGTTATCTTCTTGACCGCGACTTTCGGGAGTACAAGTGTCGTCGGGAATCCGTCGATGATTATTTGTGCGGCGCTCCGCAAACTCTCCGGAGTTACCGACTCGTCGGGAATAAAAATAGGATCGAGCTCGACAGCGGCGCCCTCATACAAATAATCAGACGCGCCGCGCCCAAGCCCCATCGCCGTTTCTTTAATAAGTTGATACACCGCGAGGCGGTACTCAAGTTCTTTGATGTCGCGCTCTTCGTCCCCGGTGAGCTCGAGGCTCGGCAAAAGCGAGCGCGACTTTATGAGGAGTAGGGTCGCCGCAAGCGCGATAAACTGCGCCGTCTCCCCCATCGGGAGCTCGCTCATCGCGTTAATCCGCTCAATGTACTCGTCCGCAACAGTCGAGAGCGAGATGTCGTTGATGAGGAGCTTGCGCTTCTCTATAAGCTCAAGCAGCAGCTCCAATGGGCCCTCGTATACGGGGGTTTTGACCGACAACATCGGATCCGATTTTGTTCCAAAATCAGCGGGCATTTGACCCTTATTTTACACTATCTTGCTGTGCTGGCACGGACATCGTGGCTCATTTTATAATCGAAATCCGCATCGGTTATTCGATAGTCGTTAAAAATTTCATCCCCTGGTTGTATATCCTCTAGGGCTACATCACTGCTCTCGCCGTCTATAAGTGGCCCTTCTCCTGTATTAGAAGTGTCGGAATGATTATAAAACCGAGAGTCATCAAAAGGGACAATATAACGTCCAGTGAATTTGCTCCGGTAGGAGTAGTTTTTAATTGCCGCTCGGGCTGGCTCAGGAAGAGCAGCAAACTCCTCTTGAGTTAACGCTAAATCGACCCCAGGAACATACTTCCACATCAAGGTTCCTTTGGGTATGAGTTCAGCGGCAAAGATTCCTATACCATGCACTCTACTTGGGCCTATGGTGGTCTTAACGAGAAGCATTTTCTTTCAATATTAAGATATCATACTGCCGGTCAGCCATAAAATCATTGTAACATAAGGGTTTTTTGTGCAATCACTTGCAATTTGAAATAAGATGTGTTAGATTATTCAGGTACAAGTTCCGTCTTCAGGGAGATTGAAAAATGTTGATAGATGCTGTTTTGGTCGTTGGGGGTGCGATTGCTCTCATGGCCAGCGCTGGTGCGTTCAGTGACATCTGCGAACTAATCCGCATGAACGCTCAATAAGAAAATACCTCTACTACAAAAAAGCCGCCCCACCCGGGCGGCTTTTGATTTTGTAAGCCAAGTGCTATGGTTGATGCGGCTGAACACAATGGCAGGAGACGCTCGTGGGAGAAGTCATTTATCTGGCACACCACATTGCCAGGCGTCAAAAGACCAAACTCAAAGTCCGCAGAAAAAAACTTCCGCCCGCCATCCGCCGCGAGAAGCTGCGGGTCTTCAAAGACCTCAAGGGTAAGCGCCCCAAAGGGCACCCCAAGGTCAAGCGAGGTAAACGCGGCAAGGTGATCTTGCAAGTGGGCCAGGTGTGGGTCGAGGGCCACACACAGCGGCTCTGGGTCCTCACCGACATGGCGGTCGCGCGCAAAAGCTTCTACAAGCACGATGTCATCATGTCCGCGTACAAAAGCTCAGGATTCCAGATATTTTCCGAAGCGACGTTGCGGATGACGATGACGATTTGGGACGACTGGGGTGCGGAACAAAAGGCTCTCATGAAAAAGCTCACCTACATGAGCGAGAATGACCCGGAATCCCCGTGGCGCGGGCATATCGATGCAGGAAAGCTCGCGCGGGTTTTCTTTGGTCTCGATTCCAAAGGCAACCGCACAAAATAATACCAAGCCGCCCGGGAATGCCGGGCGGCTTTTGCTATTCTTTCTTTTCGTCGGAACTCAGCAAGCCGTCGATGCGGTTCATGTCGCGGGGGAACATCGTCGCTTCGCGGATATTTTTGAGCCCCACAATTTGCATGGTCATACGCTCGGCGCCGAGTGCAAACCCGCCTTCGGGCGGCGCACCATAGCGGAATGCTTCGAGAAACATCGCTATCTTTGACGGGTCCATCTTCCACTTCGCAACGTGATCCATGAGCTGTGTGTAGTCGTTGATGCGCCGCCCGCCGGAGAGCCACTCCACACCACGGCATAACAGATCCATCCCCTCGTTGACCGCGGGGTTGTCTTTTTGCGGGTAGACATAAAACGGTTTTTGCTTGGTCGGGTAGCCGTAGACGAACACAAAGTCCGAGCCCGTCTCTTGTTTGATCATTTCGCACAAGCGGCGCTCCTGCTCGGGATTGAGGTCCTTGTCCGCCGGGGCGCCAAGCTTAGTGAGCGCGTCGGCGAGGCTTATAGTCGGCGTGTGTTCAATCATCACAGGTACGTCAGCACCCAACAACTTAAGTTCTTCGACACAGCGGGTTTTGACCGAGTCGAGTATAAAGCGCACGCAATGCTCTGCCATGTCGCGCACGTCCTGCCAACTTTCTATAAAGCCCATCTCCGCATCGAGCGACACAACTTCGGTGAGGTGGCGCGTGGTCACCGATGGCTCGGCGCGGAAGATTTTATTGACGCTGAATACGCGCTCGAATGCGGTCATGACGATTTGTTTGTAGAGCTGCGGCGATTGCGAAAGGTATGCCTTGTGATCAAAATATGAGACCTCAAATACTTCTGCCCCGCCCTCGGCCATCGCCGGGGTGATGGTGGGTGCCTGGAATTCAAAAAAGTCCTGCGACTTCATAAACTCCCTGAAGCTGCCTATAATGACCGCCTGCACCTTAAATACGGCCTGGACCTTGGGGTGGCGCAGCGAGAGCGCGCGGTGGTCGAGCTCTGTCGGCAAGTCGAGGTTGTAGCCCGTGAGCGACATATCAAACGGCAGTGACTCGGCCGCTGCGAGCACCTGCATCGCTTCGACTTTGAGTTCGATATTGCCGTTCAGCACCCCTACGTTGACGTTTTGCGCCGGCCGCTCGCCCACCGAGCCTTCGACCGCGACCACGTACTCGGCGCGGATGTCCTTGGCCACGGCCATGGCGAGCTCTTCTTTAGGGAGCACGACGCCCTGTACGCTCCCCGAGCGGTCGCGGAAGTCAAAAAATACCAACTTGCCCTGGTCGCGGCGCACACTCACCCATCCGGCAATCTTTACCTTCTCCCCGATGTGCTTCCCCAAGTCTTTTATGAGTGTCCGCGGCATAGCTAGTTGTTACTTTGATATATCATAGTGAGACTCCAATCTTCTTGCGGACGTCGGCCATTTTGGCCGAGGCGAGTGCACGGGCTTTTTGTGCACCGTCTGCGAGGACTTGTTTAATCTGGTCTTCGGTAATCGAGGCGCGCCGCTGCCGCATCGGACCAAAGCACACTTCCATGTCGGCGATGAGCGCCTCTTTGAGCGCCTTGTAGTTATTTTTGTTGGCCGCATAAAGCGGTTCAAGATCAGCATCGCTCTTAAAGAGTTTGTGGATGGCGTATACATTCTCCGGGCGCTCCCCTGTTGAGTCTGTGACGATGTTCACGATCGCCGCGGTTATGTCGGCGGTGGGAGCAAAGAGCGGAATGGTATTGCCGTAGCTTTTGCTCATCTTCTTGCCGTCGGTGCCGGGCACGACTGCAATTTCTTTTTGTATCAACTCGGCCGGTTCTTTGAACGTCGGTCCGAACGCGAGGTTGAACTTGGCCGCGGCCTCGCGCGCGTACTCCACATGCTGGCGCTGGTCCTCGCCGACCGGCACGACGTCGGTGTCATAGAGCAGAATATCCGCCGCCATGAGCATCGGGTAGGTAAAAAGGCCCGCATTGGCCTCGATGCCCTTTGCCACCTTGTCTTTGTAAGCGTGCGCCTGCATCAAAAACGGCACGCTTACCAAGCAGTCGAATATCCATGCAAGCTCGGTGTGCTCCTGTACATCGGACTGTTTGAAAATTATTGCCTTGCTCGGGTCGATGCCTGCGGCGAGGTAGTCCCCCACGACATCGACGGTGTTTGCCCGCAGCTGCTCCGGGCGCCGCAGGCTCGTGAGTGCGTGGTAGTCGGCAATCATAATAAGCCCATCGTGGTCTCCAAAGAGCTCTACGGTGGGTTTGAGGGCGCCAAAGTAGTTGCCTATGTGGAGCTTGCCGCTCGGCTGGAGGCCGGTAAAAAGACGCTTTTGAGCCATGGGCTCTAGTATAGCTGAAAAATGAAGGGTTTATACCCCCTCTTCGCGGAGTTTTTCTATCAAACTTTTGGCGGTGCGGGAGAGTTTGCTCGGCAGCGTGATTTTGATTTTGACCAGCATGTCGCCGCGCTTGCCGCCGCGCTGGGGCACGCCCTTACCTTTGAGCTTCAAAACTTCGCCGTGGTGCACGCCCGCGGGCACGTGGAGCATCTCATCGCCTTCGAGTGTCTGGACTTTGTAGTCGGTGCCGAGCAGAGCGTCGGAGAGCTTGACGTTGAGTTCGGTCGCAATGCTCGTCCCCTCTTTGCGGAAGCGCGGGTCGGGTATGACGTGGACTTTGACGTACAAGTCGCCCGCCATGCCGCCCGATGCCGCCTCGCCGAGCCCTTGGAGGCGTATCATCTCGCCGCCCTCGATGCCCGCAGGCACGGTGATGTCGATTTCCTCCTGTTTGCGGTACACCCCCTCCCCGCGGCAGGTCAGACACTTTTCTTTAGGGACCTTGCCCGCGCCGCGGCACATGCGGCAGGGCGTCTCGACGGTGATGGTGCCGAAGAAGGAGTTGGTCGTCTCGTGGACTTTGCCGGCGCCGTTGCAGTTTTTGCAGGTGAGCATTTCGGTGCCGAGCATGGCGCCCGTGCCCTGGCAGGCCTCGCAGCTTGCGGTCTTGGCCAACAGGACCGTGCGGCGCGTGCCGAAGATGGAGTCGCGGAAGTTCACCTCAAGGTCGATGGAAATGTCGCGGCCGCGGCGTGTGCGCGCCGTCGCCGAGCCCGAAAAGAAGTCGGAAAAGATGTCGCTGAAGTCGGCGCCGCCGAAGCCCTGTGCGCCGAAGTTGCCGCGGTTGAATGCATCTTGAAAGCCCGCAAAGTCAAATCCGCCCCCAAAGCCTTCAAACCCGCCGGGGCCGCCGCCCGTAAACACGCGCCCGTAACTGTCGTACTCGGCGCGCTTTTTGTCGTCGCCGAGGATTGAGTACGCTTCTGAAACTTCCTTAAACTTCTCCGCGTCGCCGCCCTTTTTGTCCGGGTGGAACTTGTGCGCGAGCTTGTGGAATGCCTTCTTTATCTCTTCTTTGCTTGCGGTTTTGGTGATGCCCAAAACTTCGTAGTAGTCGCGCTTGCCCGCCATGCCTATACAATACAATGTTGTACTCTCTGCAGCAACACGGCGGCTATCCACGTAATCTGAAGTTCTTCATAGAGAAAACCGCCTTGTGATAGGCGGGTTTCTCGGACGGAATCGGGGACTCCCTTTAGGCCTTGAGGAGGCGGGAGAGGTAGAGGCCGGAGCCCACTGCAGTGAGGAGCGAAAGAGCGAGGATAGCGAAGTTGATACCCGCGCTACCGCCTGCACCCGTGTTCGGGACACCGGGGGCCGGCGGCGTTGTCGGGGTGCCGCCCGGCGTTGCGGAGGTAACAAGCGTCGTCGCCATAGGAGTTGCTGTCGCTCCAGCGCCCCCGGTGCCGCTCACAACCAGCTGGATTGAACTTGAGGCCGCCGAGACGTTAGCCGTCGGGACCATAACCGCCAGACCGGAGTTGTTGGGTACGGCGGGCGTGATGTCACAGTTGAGCGCCAGCGTCACAGCACTGTTGGGGCCGATGACAAGCGGTGAGGCAAAGGAGATGCCCACCTGCCCGGCACCTATGGTACCCGTGGGGTTGCCCGCACTGAGCACGGCATTGTTGCTGTTGCGCAACGTACAGTTGCTGAGCGGATTGGCCGGACCGGTGTTGCCAGGGAGACTGTTGCTGTAACCGATGACGACCGGGAGCGAGTTAAGAATCGCCCCGTTTGGTGCGCTGAGAGTAATGTTGGCAATCGTCTGGCCGGCGGTCGCTTGGACGGAGCTCGGCGCAGAAACGCTCACCACAAGACCTGGAGCCGCCTGGGCGCTCGCCACGGAGGCGAGAACCAAGAAGCCCGCTACAGCACCTATTTTGAGAGTTGTTTTCATTTCTTTGTGCATATATGGCTTGTAAAAATAACCTTGGGGTATGAGCCCACGCGGACATCCCGTCCGCTTCATACTTAGACGGACCGACCATATCCGTGTTACTAGCCTATAGACACAGACCTTAAATTAAGGTGAAGCGTTAATGGTAGTTTGGTGTATCTTGACTAAATTTATATTAATGAGTATGGTATGGCCGGCTGACAGATACATGGGAGGCGCCAATGCCCGAACTCTTTGGGATCCACCACTTTTTCTTTCACGAGCATTGGGGCATCATTGTCACAGTGCTTTTGCTGTGCACGATGGTGGGCCGGATGCTCATTGTCCGATGGACGTGGCGGCGCTATCGGCTGACGTTCGAGTTCCACTCCCCCATCTACTGTGGGGACTGGGCGCTCTTCATAATAACCATCGTCGGCATCGACATGCTCAAGACCGGCCACCTCGGTAATGAAGTGTGGTTTGTGTAGGCGCTTCACCCCTACTACCATGTGTTTCTCGTGGTGACCTAGCCATTGCGTGGGTGGCGTTTCGAAAGGGCACACAAGCAGTGCGCACCGAGTGGAGCGACTGGCACCATGACCTCATCCACGGTCCGGTGCTCACCTATAGCGTCTTTGCTGTGGCGCCCATCATCTGTTACGTGGGTGTTATGGAAGGGGGTTGGGTCGAATTTGTCATGGCGTGGTGCTGCGGCGGTGTGTGGATACTCACCGCCGCACTCGATTGGCCTGCGCTCAAACTCAACGATGGCGCGCGCTTCAGAGCGTTCCTGAAATAAAATAAAAAGGGCGGCCCACAAGGGCCGCCCTTTCGTAATACTTATTTCTTGTTAGTGTCGTCCTGCGGAGTTTGCTGTGAACCGGGCTCCCCTGCGGGCGGAGGTTGGGCTCCTGCCTTTTGTACAGCCTCGTATACTTTTGAAAGTTCTTTAGAGAGTGCCTCGGTTGCGGATTTGATGTCGGCTACGCTGTTCCCGCTCTTTTTAGTTTCGACGGCGGCAATTTTGTCGTGGAGCTCGCGCTCGAGGTCCTGCGGAATCTTGTCTTTGTGCTCACTGAGCGATTTGCGCGCGGCATACACCGCTTGGTCGGCGATGTTGCGCGCCTCGACGAGCTCCATTTTGGTTTTGTCTGTGGCAGCATTGGCCTCGGCATCTTTGCGCATGCGCTCAATATCAACGTCAGAGAGCCCGGAGGAGGCTTCAATGCGGATACTCTGCTCTTTATTGGTGGCTTTGTCTTTGGCCTTGACGCTCAAGATGCCGTTGGCGTCGACGTCGAAGCTCACTTCAACTTGCGGCAGCCCCCGCGGTGCCGGCGGGATGCCGTCGAGCACAAAGCGCCCGAGGCTCTTGTTGTCGCTGGCCATCGCGCGCTCTCCTTGCACAACATGGATCTCGACGCTTGTTTGGTTGTCCGCGGCGGTACTAAATATTTGCGAGCGGCTCGTCGGGATGGTTGTGTTGCGCTCGATGAGTTTGGTCGCAACGCCGCCCATCGTTTCGATGCCGAGGGAAAGCGGAATAACATCGAGCAACAGTACGTCGCGCACCTCGCCGCCGAGGATGCCGCCCTGTATCGCAGCGCCCACGGCGACCACCTCGTCCGGGTTGACCGACATGTTGGGCTTTTTGTTGAAGAATTTTTCGACCGCCGACTGTATGGCGGGCATGCGGGTTTGGCCCCCGACCAAAATAACTTCCTTGATGTCGCCGACTTTAAAGGGCGACGCTTCCATTGCGCGCGTGGTGATGGTCATCGCCCGGTCGATAAACTCGGCAGAAAGTTCTTCGAGCTTGGCGCGGGTCATTTTAATAAGTAGGTGGCGCGGACCCGATGCGTCGGACGTGATGAAAGGGATGTTCACCTCCGTCTCCATGGCGGTTGAGAGCTCGATTTTGGCCTTCTCCGCCGCTTCGTCGAGCCGCTGGCGCGCCAGGGGGTCGTTGCGCACGTCAATACCGGATTCTTTTTGAAATTCGGTTGCGAGCCAGTCGATTATTTTCTGGTCGATGTCTTTGCCGCCGAGGTGTGCGTCGCCGTCGGTCGAGCGCACCTCGATGCTCCCTTCGGCCTCCCCCGCCATGACGACTTCGAGCACCGATATGTCGAACGTGCCGCCGCCGAAGTCGAAGACAACCACCTTTTCGTCCTTCTTTTTATTAAATCCGTACGCGAGCGCGGCCGCCGTCGGCTCATTGATGATGCGCAAGACTTCGAGCCCCGCAATTTTCCCGGCGTCTTTGGTCGCCTGGCGCTGCGAGTCGTTGAAGTACGCGGGAACGGTGATGACCGCTTTGGTCACGCGTTCGCCCAAATAATTGCTCGCGTCGTTGACGAGCTTCTGGAGAATCATCGCCGAGATCTCTTGCGGCGAGTACTCCTTGCCGTCGATCTTGACGTGATAATCCGTGCCCATGTGCCGCTTGATCGAGGAGATCGTACGGTCGGGATTGGTGATTGCCTGGCGCTTCGCGAGCTGTCCCACGAGGCGCTCACCGGTTTTGGTAAATGCCACCACCGATGGGGTCGTGCGCGACCCTTCGGCGTTGGCGATAACGGTGGGCGAGGAGCCCTCCATTACGGCGACGACGGAGTTCGTCGTGCCAAGGTCGATGCCGACCACTTTAGCCATTGATGTTCTCTCTTTCCGAGCTCATGGACCAACTGTTCCCCCTTCAATGTCATCCTGAGGTATCGAAGGACCCCGAGCGAAGTCGAGGGGGTACTAGGCCTTGCCGCTTACTGAGCTCAAGGATAATTACGGTCTCATCATAGTACGCGATTCGACCGCTTGTGTTCCACCACATAAGACAGATCCGCCGGGCCTAAAGTTGCAGGGGGACCCTGCCGGGCGACTACCACGGGCCAGCTTGGTTCACAAATACCAGAGGCCGCTCTCGCGGCCTCTGTCCGAACGTCGTTTAGGGGTTCTGATCGGGCGGAATACCCTGCTGGTCCTGGGGGCCGCCGCCGCCCTGCGGCTCGAAGCCCGCCTGCGCCGGCCGCGCACCGAGCGTGATTTGGACTAAGCGCTTGGTGCCCGTCTGCTGAGACCAAATTTCCAGCGAGACCTTGTCGCCGGAATGCAACTTGCCGATGGCGTTCACGAGGTCCTGATTGTTATTGTACGTCTTGCCGTTCATGCGCAAGATCACATCGCCCGGGTTGAGACCGGCCTGGTCCGCCGGCGAGCCGCTCACGACCTGATAGACGGCAACGCCGCCTTGACCACGATAGTTTGTCTGTTGCCGGAAGCCTTGCGTCACCGGACCGAGCTGCACGCCGAGGAACGCCTGAGCGGGCGGTTCGGTGATGCCCGGATGCGCGAGCATTTGCGCGACGACTTGCCTGACGGTATTCGAGGGAATCGCAAAGCCGATTCCTTCGGCGCCGCCGCGCAGCGTCGACTGATTGACGCCGATGACGTCGCCGTTCATGTCGATGAGCGGGCCACCCGAGTTCCCGGGGTTAATCGGCGCGGACGTTTGCAGCAAGCCCTTGAAGGTGATGGTTTGACCGGTTTCCGTCTGAATGGGCTCGGTTCGATTGAACGCGGAGACGACGCCGACGCTCACGCTCTGCTGCAATTCGTATGGTTCGCCGATCGCAATTGCCCACTGACCCTGCTGCAGCTTGTCGGAATCGGCAAGCTGCAGCGGCGGCGGCAGATTCTTGGTGTCGACGCGAATCACGGCAAGATCGGCACCCACGTTGGCCGCGATCAGCTTGGCCTTGGCGCGCGCATTGTTGGGGAACGTCACCGTGATGTCGGTCACCTGCGAGTTGGGCAGCGGCGGACGCACCACGTGCGCGTTGGTCACGATATCGCCTTTGTCGTCGAACACGAACCCCGAACCCGAGGCCTTGCCGCTGAACGTTTGCGGCACCGTGGGGCCTTGCTGTCCGAAGAACTGCTGCAGAAACGGGTCGACCGGGATGTATTGCTTGCCGTTGACGGTGACGCCGATGGCCACGACGGACGGTTTGGTGCGTTTGACGGCATTGACGATGCGGTCTTGGTCGCTGCCGCCGCTGAGCGGGGCCGCGCTGACAGCCGGGGGCGTGTTATCCGGTCCGGCGATATTCGAAAAATGCGTGCTCGCGTAGAGCATCATGACGAATGCGCCGACAATCGCGCCTACAAGGGCGACGATCGCCGTCGGCATCAAACGGTTTTTCACGAAGTAAGTTCCTCCGGCGGTTTCTACCCCCCACAGTAACCAAAAGTAGCGGGCCGCTCGCTTAAGATTTGATGAGACTGTCACCCTCGGTATGTCGAAGGGGCGCGGGCGGCCCGTCGGAAACGAGCAGACCGTCGAGCATGCGCAGAACGCGTTTCGCATGCGAGGCTACGTTCTCATCGTGCGTGACCATGATAATCGTTCTGCCCTCGGCGTTGAGGCGCTCGAAGAGGGCAAGAATTTCAACACTGGTTTTGGAATCGAGGTTTCCGGTTGGCTCGTCGGCCAGCAGGACCGCCGGGTCGTTGACCAGAGCTCGCGCGATGGCCACTCGCTGCTGCTGACCGCCGGAGAGTTCGCTCGGCTTGTGTTTGCCGCGGTCTCCGAGCCCGACCGCTTCGAGCTGCTTGATGGCGGCTTGCGTGCGTTCGCGCGGCGGAACGCCGGCATAAAAAAGCGGCAGGGCGACGTTCTTGATAGCATCGGTACGCGCCAGAAGATTGAAGCCTTGAAAAATGAAACCAAGTTTTTTTAGGCGGATCTGCGCGAGGGCATTGTCGTCGAGCCCCGAGACGTCGATGCCGTCGAGAAGATAGGTTCCCGTGGTAGCGCGATCCAGGCAGCCGAGCACGTTCATGAGCGTCGATTTGCCGGAGCCGGACGGACCCATGATCGCGACGTATTCGCCGCGCTCGATCGTGAAGGTGACACCCCGCAGCGCCTCCACTTCGAGCGAACCGGACCGGTACACTTTGGTGACGTTGCGGACGTCGATTGCGTTGCGTGAATTATTCATATCGTAGTGCTTCTATCGGATCCAGACGGGCTGCGCGCAGCGCGGGATAGGTGCCGAACGCCAGCGTGATGACGGCTGCAAATACGCTGGCCAATATCACGGACTGCTCCCATTGCAGCGGAACGATGACGCCCGAAATCTTTATGAGATAGTGCGAGTTGACGTACCACCCGGCGAGCAGACCGAAAACAGCCCCGAACGAGCAGCCGAAGACCGCGAGCGCCGCGGCTTCGAGAAAGAACTGCAACAGAATCTGTCCCTTGCGTGCGCCGATGGCCTTGCGAACGCCGATCTCGCGCGTTCGCTCGACGATGGAGACGAGCAGGATGTTCATAATGCCGATACCGGCAACGACCAGCGATATCGCGCCTATCGCACCGACGACCAAGCTGACGATGGCGAACAACTTGTCGAGGATGCTCGCGAAAAAGTGGCTGTCCAGAGCGCGGTACTTGAACTTCCCGTTCGACGCACCGGCAAGATAGTCGTTGACGGTCCGCTCGGTCTGCGTCATCGACGAGGTGTCGTCGACGAGTACCTGGGCTTCGAAGATTTTGTTGCCGCGCATGTGCTCTCGCGCGAACACCGTGTACGGCACCAGAATGTCGGGCGAAAAGTCGAAGTTGATCGCTCCGGTCGGAGCTTTACGCATCACGCCGACGACGGTGCAATGGTTATCGCCCGCCCGAAGCGCGTGCCCAACTATCGCCGCTGCATCCGCTTGAAGCTTCTCGGCCGCGTTGGCGGATATCACGCAAACCGGAGTTCGCGCAGCGACATCCCCTTGCGTGACCGGACGGCCGGTTTCCAGAGGTTGCGCCAAAAAGCGAGGATCGTCGCCCACCGGTGCGACGTTCAATTTCGCGGTTTGCGCGCCGAACCGGGCGGTGACGGGAAGCTGCGTATAGGGAATGGCCTCGACGACGTTCGGCATGCGGTTTATGGCGGCCAGATCGGCGAGCGTGAACATCGACTTGGGATCGAAGCCCTTTTGCGTGTCGGGCAAAACGATGAACGTATCCTGGCTCATGAAGCGCAGCGAACCACTGAGCGCGCCGGACGTTGCTTGGCCCAAGACTTGAATGGCGACGACGGCTGCGACGCCGATGACCAGGCCCAGCAGCGCCAACACGGTTCGCAGCCGGTTTGAGAAGAGCGCGCCCAATGCTTCTTGCAGATAATTGGTCACGAGCGAAGCGCCTCTACCGGATCGAGACGGCTCGCGCGCAGGGCCGGATACACGCCAAACGTTACGCCGATGAGAATCGAGAACGAAAGCCCGAAAAACAGCAGCTCGCCATAAGGAATGAGCAGCGGGCCCATCTTCGCGGCCAATGCGCCGCCCGCCACGGACAATACGAGCAGACTCAGGCCGAAGCCCAACAAGCCGCCGATCAGCGACATAAGTGCCGCTTCCGATAAGAACTGCAACACGATGTCGGCGCGGCTTGCACCAATCGACTTACGGATCCCGATTTCGCGCGTGCGTTCCGTGACGGAAACGAGCATGATGTTCATGATGCCGATACCCGCCACCAGCAGCGAAATCGCACCGATTGCGGTAAGCCCGACCGACACGGTATCGAGCGCTTTTTTCATGCCCTCGAGCTGCTGACGGTTGCTTTGCACGTCGTAAACGGCCCGTTTACCG
>JAGWLV010000029.1 GCA_028864875.1 Patescibacteria group bacterium | reverse complement strand
AGCCCGCAAAGCGCAAGGCTGCTAAGAAGCGCCGCCGCTAACTTTGGGCGGACTATCCGCCACAAGTGTTTGCGAGGATCCTCTCGAGGGGAAAGCCGCCGACTGTTCGGCGGTTTTTCCTTTTATATGCCCGATATGCTACTGTAGAGGCCATGTTTTCGCTCCGGGGGCTCTTCGGCTCCAGCGACACCAAGGTGCTTGAGCGCCACCGCGCCCTCATCGATGCGGCCTCCGAGCACGCGCCCGCGTACAAGGCGCTCCCGGACGAGGAGCTCCGCAGCCGCACCCACAAGTTCCGCAACCGCATCGCCGCAGGCGAAACGCTCGAAGAGTTGATGCCGGAAGTGTTTGCCGCAGTGCGCGAGTCCGCAAGCCGCACGCTCAAACTCACGCACTTTGACGTGCAGCTCGTCGGCGGGGCCGTCCTCCACAACCGCGGCATCGCCGAGATGAAAACGGGCGAGGGCAAGACGCTCGTCGCCACGCTCCCCGCGTACCTCAACGGGCTCATGGGCAAGGGCGTGCACATCATCACGGTCAACGACTACCTGGCACGGCGCGACGCGGTGTGGATGGGGCAGGTGTACAGTGCGCTCGGCATGTCGGTCGGTGTTATAAACGCAAACGAGTCGTACCGCTACGACCCCGCGCACACAGAGTTGGACGAGAAGCGCGACGAGGAGGGGAGCTTTAAAATTTTCTACGAGTTTCTCAAACCTTGCAGCCGCCGCGAAGCGTACGAGGCCGATATTACCTACGGCACCAACTCGGAGTTCGGCTTTGACTACCTGCGCGACCACATCACCTACAACCCGCACGACCTGCGCCAGAGGGGCCACCATTACGCGATAGTCGACGAGGTCGACTCCATCCTCATCGACGAGGCGCGTACGCCGCTCATTATTTCCGCTCCCACCACAGAGAGCGACGACATCTACAAAACCTTTGCCCGCATCTCTTCAACCTTGCACAAGGATCGCGACTACACGGTCGATGAAAAGCGCCGCTCCATAGCGATGACCGACGAGGGCATCACGCGGGCGGAGAAGGCGCTCGGGATAGACAATATATATACAGAGGGCGGCATCAAGCAGGTGCACCACCTCGAGACGGCCGTGCGCGCGCAGGCGCTGTTTCATAAAGACAAGGAGTACGTCGTGCGCGGGGGCGAGGTGGTCATTGTGGACGAGTTTACCGGCAGGCTCCAGCCCGGGCGCCGCTGGAGCGAGGGGCTCCACCAGGCGATAGAGGCCAAGGAGGGCGTTGCTATACAAAAAGAGAGCCGCACGTTCGCGAGCATTACGTACCAAAACTACTTCCGCCTCTACGAGCGCCTCGCGGGGATGACCGGCACGGCCAAAACCAGCTCCGAAGAATTTTTTAAAGTATACGGACTCGAAGTGGTCGAAATCCCGACCAACAGGCCGGTCGCGCGTCTCGACCACAACGACCTCATCTTCCAGACCGAAAAGGGCAAGTTCACCGCGCTCGCCCGCATGGTGAAAGGATTGTATCAGAAAGGCCAGCCGGTGCTTGTGGGCACCGTGTCGATAGAAAAAAATGAGCTCCTCTCGAGCTATCTCAAGCGCGAGGGCGTCCCGCACGAAATCCTCAACGCCAAGAACCACGAACGCGAGGGCGAGATTATCGCCAACGCCGGCCGGCGCGGCGCGGTCACGGTGGCCACCAACATGGCCGGTCGCGGTGTCGACATCAAGCTCGGCGGTGCGATGGCTACAAAAGAAGAGTCCGAGGAAATTAAAAATCTCGGCGGGCTCTTTGTGCTCGGCACCGAGCGCCACGAAGCGCGCCGCATTGACAACCAGTTGCGCGGGCGCTCCGGGCGCCAGGGCGACCCGGGCGGGACGCAATTTTTTGTGAGTCTTGAGGACCACCTCATGCGCGTCTTCGCCTCCGACACGATAAAAGGATTGATGGGGCGCTTCGGCATCCCCGAGGACGAGCCGATTGAAAACGGGCTCGTCAACCGCGCTCTGGAGAGCGCGCAGACAAAAATAGAGGGCTTCAACTTTGATGCGCGCAAACACGTGCTCGAGTTCGATAACGTGCTCGACAAGCAGCGCCGCGCGGTCTACGAGCGCCGCGGCAAAATCCTCCTCGGCAAGGGCGCAGGTACGGCGGAGGTGCTCGACGAGCTGGCGGGGGAGAGCGCAGATGCCCACGTACTTTTGGATAAAAAAGCGCAAGAACTCGGCGAGGACAATTTTTTGCAAGCCGCGCGTGCGGTGCTCCTCCAAATCCTCGACCTGTTGTGGGTCGAGCACCTCGAGAGCATGGAGTACCTGCGCGGCTCGGTAAGTTTGCGGGCATACGGACAGCGCGACCCCTTGACCGAGTACCGCCGCGAGGGCACGCGCCTCTATAAAGAAATGGAAGATGCCCTGCGTGGGCAGGTGTTCGAAACACTCGAGCGTTTGCAGAACAATCCCAACACGCCCAAAGGCCTCGCCGCCGATATGCCCGCGCCTTCACAAACCTTTGTCGTCAAAGCGCCCGGCGCCGACGAGATCGGCCGCAACGACCCCTGCCCCTGCGGCAGCGGCAAAAAGTGGAAGAACTGCGGGCTGAAGAATACTGAAGAGCACCAGCGGCTCATGGCACAAAAGAGCTAGAATAGAAAGATGTTGAGCATTCCGTTCATCATCGGGACGTTTGTCGCCGGTGTCATGATGTTTCTCGCCCCATGCACGCTGCCCATTGTGCCGGGGTACCTCGCGTTTATCGCGGGCGTGCCCGAGAGCGGCATTGCAACCAAGGCGGGCAGACGCGCGGTCATCATCAATGCGCTCGCGTTTGTTACCGGTTTCTCAATCGTTTTTATATTTTTTGGGACGATGGCCGGGCTACTCGGCTTTGTTGCGGGAGAGTGGCGCGTGTGGCTCGCGCGGGCGGGCGGACTCCTCATCATCCTCTTCGGACTCACGCTGCTCGGAGTATTTGACCGGTGGTGGTTTGCGGCCGAGCGGCGGATCAAGTTCCCCGCGCTCTTGCGGCTCGGACACCCCTCGAGCTCGGCGCTCATCGGCGCTGTCTTTGCGCTCGGGTGGAGCCCGTGCATCGGGCCTATTTTGGGTACGGTGCTCCTCCTCGCAAGCAGCTCGACGTCGGTTGGTACGGGCGCACTCCTCCTTACTATATTTAGTCTCGGCATGGCGCTCCCGTTCCTCCTGACCGCTATGCTGCTGAGCGAAGTGGGACCATTTTTTGCGAAGATAGCGCACATTGCGGCGGTGTTTTCAAAGTTCGGCGGCGTCTTTTTGGTCTTCTTGGGCGCACTCATGCTTGTGGGGGACACGGGGCTCCTCCTGTCGTGGGGCGAGCAGCTCTTGGGGCCGAAGCTGTACGCTTCGTTGCTTCAGTACATGTAGTAGGCTAGGATTGCGATATGCAGTGGCTTTGGGTGATAGCGGTCGCGCTCGCCGTATACGCGGCGTTTAAGTTTTTGGTCAAACCGTTTTTCAAACTCATAACACTCATAGTGCTCGGACTCATTGTGTATTTTTGGATATGGCCTTTGTTGATGAACTGACAATCGAGGCCGCCGCGGGGCGCGGCGGAGACGGCGTAGTGCGCTGGCTCCACCTCAAAGGCAAAGAGTACTCCGGGCCCGCGGGGGGCAACGGCGGCCGCGGCGGCGATATATACATCCGCGGCGTGCGCGACATCGGGCTTTTGGCGCGCTATCGTGGCGAAAAAAAGTTCGCGGCGCATGACGGAGGAGAAGGAGAGAGCAGCAGCCGCGACGGCCGCAGCGGCGAGGACCTTTCTATCGACTTGCCGGTCGGCTCTGTGGTGCACAACGGCAACACGGGCGAAGTGTTTGAGCTGCTCGAAGAGGGGCAGAGAGTCATGGTCCTGCGCGGCGGCCGCGGCGGCGCGGGCAACGCCGCCTTCAAGTCATCAATCAACCGCACCCCCCTACAGAGTACCGACGGTGCGGAGGGCGAGCATGCCACGCTCCACATCGAGTTGCGGCTCATCGCCGACGCGGGGCTGGTCGGGCTCCCCAATGCGGGGAAAACGTCGCTCCTCAATGCTCTTACGGGCGCGTCGGCAAAAGTGGCCAATTACCCCTTTACGACGCTTGACCCAAATCTGGGGGTGCTCCACGGACTCGTTGTGGCCGACATACCGGGGCTCATAGAGGGCGCCTCGGGGGGCAAAGGTCTCGGACACAAGTTTCTGCGACATATCGCCCGGACGAGGCTTATTCTGCATTGTGTATCAGTGGAATCTCAGCATCCCGAGGTCGACTGGAGCATAGTCCGCCAGGAGCTGGAGGCCTTCGAGGGAGGAGTACTCAAGGACAAGCGGGAAGTCATTATCCTCACAAAATCGGATACCCGGACACCTCGGGAGGTCGAACACCTCATGGACATATTTAAGAAGAAGGGGCGGGAGGTGGTGTCCGTCTCGGTGTTGATCGACGGGGAGGTCAAAGCACTCGCAGAGGAACTGGGCAGGCTTTTGCGCTAATATACAAAGCACATGTATAAGGTGACCATCGGCCTCGAAATCCATGCCGAGCTCAAGACGGCGACCAAGATGTTTTGTGCGTGCCGCAACGACCCCGACGAGCGCACACCCAACGCCAACATCTGCCCGGTATGCATGGCGCACCCGGGGACGCTCCCCGTTATAAATAAAGAAGCGGTGCACCGTGTGCTCCTTGTAGGCAGCGCGCTCGGCGGAGTGCCCGCCGACTACACGGAATTCGACCGCAAAAACTATTTTTATCCCGACATCCCCAAGGGTTACCAAATCAGCCAGTACGAATTCCCGCTTATCAAAGGCGGCGCGCTCAATGGAGTGGCACTCACGCGCATCCATCTTGAAGAGGACACCGCGCGCTCCCAACATGAGGGCGGGCACAGTGTCGTCGACTACAATCGCGCGGGCGTGCCGC
>JAGWLV010000028.1 GCA_028864875.1 Patescibacteria group bacterium | reverse complement strand
TTCATCACCACTTTGCGGCGGCCGAGTGCCGATATGACGGCGCCCTGGTACTCTGCAGGAGTGTCGATGACCACCTCTTCAAACGGTTCGTGTTTCTGCCCGTCCTGCTCGTGGAAGATGACTTTGGGCTCGGACACTTGGAGCTCATAGCCCTCGCGGCGCATGTTTTCAAGCAAAATAGAAATATGGAGCTCGCCGCGGCCGAGCACGCGGAAGAACTCGGAGGACGAAAAGTCAACGCGCAATCCGACGTTGACCTCGAGCTCGCGCTCGAGGCGCTCGCGGATTTGGCGCGTCGTCACAAACTTGCCCTCGCGACCGGCAAAGGGCGAATTGTTGACTAAAAAATTAAGTGCGATGGTCGGCTCGTCGACCGCAATTGAGGGGAGCGGCTCTTGCGACTCCTCGGCACACACCGTTTCGCCGATGTCGATTGCGCCGAGCCCCGCGACCATCGCGATGTCACCCGCGCCGACCTCCTGTGCTTCGACACGGCGCAGACCCTCGAACGTAAAAAGTTTTGTCACCTTGACCCTGCGGGTAGCGCCGTCGCTTTTTTTAACACACACGCTCTCCCCTACTAGAACAGCGCCTTCGTACACGCGCGCCACCGCGAGCCGGCCCAAAAAGTTGTCGTATGCGAGATTAAACGGCTGGAGGCGCAGCAGCTTTTGCGCGCGCTCGGGGACAGAGGCGACCGGTACATGCTCGAGTATGACGTCGAGGAGGGGCGAGAGGTCCGAGGAGGCATCGGCGAGGTTCTTTTTTGCGATGCCGTCGCGGCCTATGGCATATACGACCGGAAAATTGCTCTGCGCGTCGTCGGCTCCCAGCTCCAAAAAAAGCTCGAGCACGCGCTCAATGCACACGCCCGGGTCCGCGGCGGGCTTGTCTATTTTGTTGATGACGACGATGGGTTTAAGCCCCAGTTCAAGCGACTTTTTGAGCACAAAACGCGTCTGGGGCATCGGCCCTTCTTGCGCGTCGACCACCAAGAGTACCGAGTCGATACTGCGCAACACGCGCTCGACTTCGGAACCGAAGTCGGCGTGGCCGGGCGTGTCGACGATGTTTATTTTGGTGCCTTTGTACAGGATGGCGGCATTTTTGGAATAAATGGTGATGCCACGCTCGCGCTCAAGCGCGTTGCTGTCCATGCTCACCCCCTCTTCGGCAACGCCGCACTGGCGCAGGAGTGCGTCGGTCAGGGTGGTCTTGCCGTGGTCGACGTGCGCGATGATGGCGATGTTGCGTATGTCCATGAATGAAAAAGGCGGCGCGAGCCGCAGGTCCCTGCATATTACACTATAAATTCACTTCTTTCAACCCATCAACTTATTATTTTGCCGTCGTCGAGGCGCACGATGCGCTCGGCGAGTTTGCCGTACTCCTCCTCGTGCGTGACCATGATGATGGTCTGCCCTTCTTTATGGAGCCCTTCGAAAATCTTCATCACATTTTTTGACGACTCGCTGTCAAGGTTGGCGGTCGGCTCGTCGGCAAAGAGAATTTCCGGCCGCTCGGCTATCGAGCGGGCGATCGACGCGCGCTGCTGTTCGCCGCCCGAGAGTTGGCTCGGCAAGTTTCCCGCGCGGTGCTCGAGCCCCACTTTGCGCAGGGCCTCGAGCGCTTTCGCATACGCTTGCGCCGTATCCATGTGCTCCATGATGAGCGGTATGACGACATTTTCCAGAGCGGTGAGGTCGGGCAAGAGCGCGTAGTCCTGGAAGACGTAGCCGAACTTGTGGAGGCGGAAGAGCTCCTTCTCCCGGTCGCTCAGCGTATGGACCTCGCGCCCGTCGACTATTATTTCCCCGTCGGTCGGCTCGTCGAGCAGGGAGAGTTGGTACATGAGGGTCGACTTCCCCGCGCCCGAGCGGCCCATGATGGCGATAAACTCACCTTCGAGCACCGTGAGGTCTATGCCCTTGAGCACGGGCGTGATGACGTCGCCATTTTTGTACGTCTTGGTGAGGTTGCGCACCTCGATTTTGACCGCGCTCGTGTGGTGGTGTGGGTGGAGCGGCATGGCTAGTTTCTTCCGAGGATAGAGTCGAGCGTATTCTTTTTGACTATCATGCGTGCGGGGATGTAGCCGGCAACAACAGTTGCTACAACAAGGAGGAGCACGCGCAGGAGCGTGTCGGGCACCGGCGCCACCAAAATAGCGTTGCTGATGGGGAGCACGATGGGGTGCGCGGCGGTATAGGGTACGAGGAATCCGTAGAGGGCGGCGAGGCCGATCGCAGAGCCGAGGAGCGCATACATCGTCGATTGGAATATGTACGAGAGCTCAATCGCGCGGCCGTCGATGCCTATACCCTTGAGAATGCCGATAAATTTGCGGCGCGTGAGCGCGTTGATGAAGATGACGATGAAAATGGTGATGGCCGCGACGACAAGCCCGACCGAGGATATCGCGTTGCCCATCTGCTCGAAGGTGTTGCGCACTTCTGCAACACCGCTCGGTATCGCTTCGTTGAACGTTTGCACGACCCCCTGCTCTGCGACGCCCGAGCGCCGCAGCAGGTTGGCAAAGTCGCTCGCATTGACTCCTGGTTTAAGGCGGACGGCGATTTGGTTGACGTTGTAGTCGTCGCGCCCCAGGAGCGTGCGGACTTCCTCCGCGGGCATGTACACGCCGGTTGCAAGCGGCGAGTTGGCGGTGGTGACAATGATGCCTTTGACTACCACCTCGCGGGTCGAGCCGTTGATGGTGACGCGGATTTTGGTGCCCGGGCGCACGTTGCGCAGCGGTGTCAGGCCCGGGATATCTCCGCCGAAGGAGTAGCGGTCGATGAGTTGGGAGCCTACGACCGCGGTGTCATAGTCGCCCGGGGAAAGAAAACTCCCCTCTCCCACAAACCCCGATATGTGTGAAAACGCGTCTTCGGTCGATGGGTCGACTCCAAAGATGTTGGCGCCAGTCGAGTTGGCTTTTTGGTTGATGTCGGAGCGCGTCTGGTAATTGGCTTCGAGCGTGCCTCCGGCCACGTAGCGCGGCGACATGGCGGCGACCTGCGGGAGTGTTTTAAGAAATGCAAGCACGTCGGCGCTGTGCTCGATGTAGTTTTTGTCCTTGGGGGTCGAGATGATGACGTCGCCTGTCTGTTGTGCGCGGTAGAGGTTGGAGATTCCGTCGACGATGCCGACCATAAATCCGGTGACTACTACCAGGTTGAGGAACGTCAGCAGCATCACAAACACGATGAGTCCCGTCGTCCAGCGGCTGGCGCGGCGCAGTTGCCGCACGGCAAGGTACCAGCCGACGCGGATGTTGACGGGACTGAACATACTTATTTAGAGGTGTCCGGGTTGAGGACGACGCGGTCTCCGTCGACGAGCCCCGAAGTCACTTGCACATTGCCGAGACTCAACGCGCCATCCACCGATACTACCGCATCCTCAACTGTGCCGCCGCGCTCTACTTGTACGTAGGACTGTCCGTTTTTGGTAAAGACTGCTCCCTGCGGCACAACGAGCGCGTTTGGTGCACTGCGGGTGGTGATGAGCACGCTTGCGGTCATCCCCGACCGGATGCGCGCGTCCGCCTGTGCAAACTGGAGTGTCGTTTTGTAGCTCGGCGTACCGTCGCGCACCGTCTCGCCCGGGTCTATTGCTATCACTCGCGCGGCAAATGTTGCGCCGGGGTACGCGTCGAGGGTTGTTGAAGCGTCGTTGCCGACCGCAATACTCGCAATGTTGACTTCGGGGACGTACGTCTCGATTTGGAAGACGCCGTTTGAAATCATGCTGATTTCGCTGCTGTTCTGGGACACTATAGAGCCCACTTTTGCGTCCATTTTGGTGACCGTACCGGAGAAGGGCGCCGAGACTATCGTTTTTTGCAATTGGGCCTGCGCGCTCAGCACATCGGCCGCCGCGGCATCAACGAGCGCCTGTTGCGCGGCGATGTCTTCTGAGGTCGAGCCCGCAAGAGCTAGAGCGAGTGTCTTTCGTGCGCTCGTGAGCGCGGTGATGGCGGTATTGAGCACTCCGCTTGCGGAGTCGACCGACGTGCGCGCCGCCGCTATGGACGTTATGTCCGCGTTGATAGTGCTCTGGCTGGTGGCGCCGGCGGAGGCTTGATTGAGCGCGCTGTTCCCATCGGCGAGTAGTGTGGTTACCGCCGCGAGCGCCGATTGTGCTTGCTGAAAGAGTTGTACGAGCGTACTTCCGCTCATCGTGAGGAGAACGCTGTGCCAGGACGTGAGCGTGCCTTCGATGGTGAGCCGCTCGGTGACGAGGCGCGTCTGGAGCTGGTTGTCGGTGACGGTGAAGATAAGTTGCGGGTTGGAAGAGCGCGGGTTGTTGAAAATGAGGTCGGCGCTGTTGTGCACGGCGGCCTCGGCGGCGGTGTAGGCGCTCTGGATTGCGTCCATGAGCGAGGATTGCTTGCTTGCAACATCGGCCTCGTCTATGGCGAGTTGCTCGGAGCGCGTGCCTGCGCGCAGTGACGCGAGTGTGGCCTGCGCTTGTGCCAGCGCCGCCTGCTTTTGGGCGACGAGTGCGCGGAGGTCGCCGTTTTCTATTTCAGCAAGGGTGGCACCCCGCAGGACTTGAGCCCCCACCGAAGCGTACACGTAGCTCACCCGCCCGCTCTCCGCAAAGCCCAGATCGACATCCTGCGCCGCAACGACAGTGCCCGAGACGCTCACCTGCTCGGCAAAGAGGCCCGGATGCACGATCAAAATTTGCCGGTCGCCTTGAGTGCCGCGGCCAAAGGCGTACCATCCGCCCGCGAGGACAACGAGTAGCGCGGCGCCCGAAATCCACAAATGGGCGCGCATAAAACCGAAGAGTCTGCTCATACAACGAGCAGTATAGCAGTCTTCAGTAAAAAATCACTTTCAATCCTGGAGATCTTTTTTCTTTTGTTCGAACTCGTCTTTATTTATTTCGCCCTTTGCATAGCGCTCTTTGAGGATTTCCATCGCATCGTCGGCGATGTGCCAGCGCGAGCGACGCCAGCGGCGCGGGCCGATGAATACAAGCCTGATAACAGCGATAACAACAACCGCCATAATAATGAGACCGATAATGTGCCCGATCGGG
>JAGWLV010000027.1 GCA_028864875.1 Patescibacteria group bacterium | reverse complement strand
CTCTACGCGCGCGTCGGCAAGCCGCACTGTCTTGTATGCGGCCGCGAAATAAAAAAGCACAGCAACGAAGAAATTGTGCAGTCGGTCGCGACTGCAGTCGCCGCCCACGTGCCCAAAAAGACCAAAAAGGTGATGGGAGTCGCCATAGACGACGCGCGTGTGCGGATTTTTGCGCCGGTTGTCGTCGGCCGCAAGGGCGAGTACTACCAACTGCTCTACGACTTGCTCGGCAAAGGGTACGAGCGCGCGATGGTCGACGGCAAACTCGTGTCCCTGCGCGACAGGGTCGAGCTCTCGCGACACAAAAAGCACGACATCGACGCGCTCGTTGACGAAATCTTGGTGAGCGAGTTCCAGCGCAACAAACCTGCCGCACTCGAGCGCCTGGGCGAGGCCATCGAGCGCTCTCTGCAGGAGGCCGACGGGCTGGTCAAAATCGAGGAGCCGCAAGGCACGCGCATCGTGTCGAGCAAGTTTATGTGCGCGTACGACGGATTTTCCTTCCCCGAGGTCGAGCCGCGCCTCTTCTCCTTTAACTCGCCCTACGGCGCGTGCCCCGAATGCAACGGGCTCGGTACCAAACACTTCTGGACCGAGGAGGCGTGTCCGGTGTGCCTTGGCGCGCGCCTACGCCCCGAGTCGCTCAATGTATTTTTGGGCGAAAAGGTGGACATCGTCGATATCACCAACAACTCCATAAAAGAGGCGTACGACTTCTTCGACACGCTCGAACTTTCAAAAAAAGACGCTGAAATTTCGAAGGTGGTAATCAAAGAAATCCAGGCGCGGCTCAAGTTCATGCTTGATGTCGGGCTCGACTACCTGACGCTCAACCGCAAGGCCAATACGCTCTCCGGCGGCGAGGCCCAGCGCATCCGGCTTGCGAGCCAGCTTGGGAGCGGACTCGTCGGTGCTCTGTACGTGCTCGATGAGCCGACCATCGGCCTCCACCAACGGGACAACGAGCGGCTCATCAAAACACTCACCAACCTGCGCGACCTGGGCAACACCATCATCGTCGTCGAGCATGATGAGGACACCATCTACTCGGCCGACTATCTGGTGGACATCGGCCCTGGTGCGGGCGTGCACGGCGGCCACATTGTCGCCGAAGGCTGGCTCGAAAAGCTTTTGACCGCAAAGAAAAACGATAGCGGCTCGGTGACGCTCGGGTACCTGCGCGGAGAAAATACAATCGAGGTGCCTGAAGAGCGCCGGCAGAAGGACAAAGGCATGCTCAAAATCCGTGGGGGCAAGGCGTACAATATCAAAAACCTCAGCGCCGATGTGCCGCTCGGCCGGCTTGTGACCGTCACCGGCGTGTCTGGCTCGGGGAAGTCGACATTCCTCTACGACATTTTGTATGAAAACTTGCGTGCCCGTTTTGACAAGCGCTACCGCTCCAACAAAACCTTCAACGCGGCGAGTTTTGAAGGTGCCGAGCACCTTAGCCGTGCCATCCTCATCGATCAGTCGCCGATAGGCCGCACGCCGCGCTCCAATCCGGCGACGTACACCGGGGCCTTCAGCTTTATCCGCGAACTCTTCGCCGAGACTACCGAGGCGCGTGCGCGGGGATGGAAAGCGAGCCGCTTTTCCTTCAACGTCAAGCAGGCGCGCGGCGGCGGCCGCTGCGAAGCGTGCGAGGGCAACGGCACCGTGGCGGTCGAAATGCACTTCCTCCCGACGGTGTATGTTACCTGCGACGTGTGCAACGGCAAGCGCTTTATGAAAGAGACGCTCGAGGTCAAGTACAAAAAGAAGAGCATCTACGACGTGCTCGAAATGACGGTCGAGGAGGCGCTCGCCTTCTTCAACGACATCCCGGCCATTTATGACCGGCTCAAGACCTTGGATGAAGTGGGGCTCGGCTACCTGTGTCTCGGACAAAGCGCGACGACGCTCTCCGGCGGCGAGGCCCAGCGCGTCAAGATTTCCGCCGAGCTCTACCGCCCACACCTCCAAAAGACAATATATCTACTTGATGAGCCCACCGTCGGTCTTCACTACGAAGACGTACGCAAACTCATCGAAATTCTCAACCGCTTGGTGAGCGTGGGCAACAGTGTCGTCCTCATTGAACACAACATGGACATCATCAAGAACTCCGATTGGGTGCTCGACTTCGGCCCCGAAGGCGGCGCGGGCGGAGGAGAGCTGGTGGCAAAGGGGACGCCCGAGGATGTGGCTGAGAGCAAGCACTCCCACACCGGCAAGTACCTGAAAAAAGTATTGCGCGGAAAATAACATGACGCTTGAGCAGTTTAAAAAGAAGATGAAAAAGATTCCCGATGCGCCCGGGGTGTACTTCTTTTTGGGCAAAAACAAGAAGGTGCTCTACATCGGCAAGGCCACCAGCCTGCGCGACCGGCTGCGCTCGTATTTTGTCAAAGACATTGCCGGTGTGCGCTCACCGGTCATCGCACACATGGTGGAGAAGGCGCGAAGTATCGACTACAGGCAAACGGACTCCGTTCTTGAAGCGCTGATACTTGAAGCGTCGCTTATCCGTGCGCACAAACCCAAAGCCAACACGGAACGCAAAGACGATAAAAGCTTTAACCACGTTGTCATCACTAAAGAAAGTTTTCCCCGCGTGCTTGTCGTGCGCGGAAAGGAATTGGAATTGCTCCGCAAAAAACTCCTTTCTCGACACTTCAGGGAAACAGAGGGAACGGTCTCGAAAGGATTTTTTGCTATACGGTATGAGTTTGGTCCATTTCCGCACGGGTTGCAGCTCATCGAAGCGATGAAGCTCATCCGCCGCATCTTCCCATATCGCGACAACAAGTGCACTCCGTGCGGAGAGAAAAAGAACCTTCAATGCCGCCCGTGCTTCAGCCGGCACATCGGGCTGTGTCCGGGCGTGTGCACGGGCGAGATAGGCAAGGCCGAGTACCACTGCACGACGCGGCATATCGCGATGCTCTTCCAGGGTAAAAAGAAGTTAATCAAACGCGAGCTTGAGCGCGACATGCGCCGCGCCGCCAAAGAAGAGCTGTTTGAAGAGGCAAAGCGCTTTCGCACGCAGCTCTTCGCCCTCACGCACATCCACGATGTTGCACTCATCAAGGACGAATATCGCGCGCACCGCGCGGAGGGCGACCGTATCGAAGCGTACGATATCGCACACCTCCGCGGCACCGCGGCGGTCGGCGTTATGACGGTCGTCGAAGACGGCGTGGCGGCAAAAAGCGAGTACCGCAAGTTCCGCCTGCGTAGCTCGAAGGCAGGCGACGACCCGGGGGCGCTGCGCGAGGTCTTGAGCCGCCGCCTGGCACACGAAGAGTGGCCGCTGCCGCGGCTCATTGTCGTCGACGGCGCTGTGGCGCAGATGAATGCCGCCAAGAAAGTGCTGGCGCAGTACGGGGTCGTAGTCCCGGTCGTCGGCGTGGTCAAAGACGAGCGTCACCGTCCGCGCGGCTTGCAGGGGGACAAAGCACTTGTTGCGCGCCACGACCGCGAGATTTTGCTTGCCAACGCAGAAGCACACCGCTTTGCGATAGGCTACCACCGCACAACCTCGCGCAAAAATTTGACGCTATAATTTATTCATGCGGACAATTGTCGGCGTGTTGCGCGGTGGGGAGGGAGGCGACTACGACCTCTCGCTCAAAACGGGTGCGAGCGTTCTCGAGCACCTCGATAAAGAAACGTACGACGCGCGGGACATTTTTATATCCAAGGAGGGCGAGTGGCACAGCCGCGGCGTGCCTATGGCGCCGGAGAAAGCGCTCATGAGCGTCGACGTCGCCTTCAACGCGCTCCACGGCGAGCCCTCGCGCAGCGGCTCGGTGCAGCGCCTCCTCGAGCGCCTGCAGGTGCCCTACACGCACACGGGGCCCTCGGGCTCCTCGCGTGCGCTCAACAAAGTGGCCACCCGCGAGGTGGTGCACAAGTTGGGTATCAAAGTGCCCCACGGCATTGTTGTGAGCGCAGGCGACCCGTCTCGCCAAGGCAGAGCCGAGGCGGATCCGGGAGCCGCAGCGCTGAAATTGTTCCGCTCGATGCCGCTGCCGCTCATCGTCAAACCTAGCGGCCATGCCAAGGCTGTGGCCGCCGACTCATACCAGTCGCTTGAAAGCGCACTTGAGCAAAGTTTTGCCGGCGCGCCGGAAGCGCTTGTCGAGGAATACATCCCCGGCAAACTCGCGACCGTGCACATGCTCGAGGACTTCCGGGGCGAGCCGTACTATGCGATGCTGCCCATCGAAACAAGCGGCGGGCGCGTCATCTCGCCGGGGACCTTCAGTCGCGAGGAAAAAGGCGCGCTCACCGACGCTGCGCGCAGTGTGCACAAGGCGCTCGAGTTTATGCACCTCTCCGCGGCGGACTTTTTGGTCAACCGCCGCGGCATCTACTTTGTCGGCGCTAACACGCACCCCATACTCTTTGCGGGCTCGCTCGTCCACCACGGGCTCTCCGCAATAGGCGCCAAGCTCGGCGACTTGTACGGCCATTTGGTACAATTGGCCCGCGCGCCCAAACCCAAAGTCACGCGCGCGTACTAAATGTCCAAACTTTCTAAAAAACGCTGCATCCCGTGCGAGGGCGGGGTCGAGCCGCTCAACCCGGACCAAACGGAAGTCCTTCTTAAAGAGCTCGATGTCGACTGGATGCTCATCGACCAGCACCGGATGCTCGCGCGCACGTTCAACTTCAAAGACTTCGCGCAATCACTCGCCTTCGCCAACAAAGTCGGTGCGATAGCCGAAGAAGAAAATCACCACCCCGACCTGACGGTGGGGTGGGGGTATGTCGGGGTCGAGCTCACCACGCACGCGATACAAGGACTCTCTGAAAACGACTTTATCGTAGCGGCCAAGATAGACGAAATTAAAATTTAGCCGTATCCTTTGCTCACTTGGGCCCGTATCACAGCGTTCAATACGGGCCCGCGTTCGGCAAAAATGAACGCAGACGCTCATTTTCTGTTCCTCACTTGGGCCCGTAGCTCACTTGGTAGAGCGCCTCATTTGCAATGAGGAGGTAACCGGTTCGATCCCGGTCGGGTCCACCAGAATGTATTTTGAGACATGGTATGGTGATAAAATTCCTATGAAAAAAACCATCGTCGCTTTAGGGGGAATTGGACTACTATTTCCGCTAGTTGTATTTGCAGCACCTTTTAATACGGACCTCCACTACGGTTCCAACGGTGAAGATGTGAAGGCGCTACAGGAATTCTTGATTCAGCAAAATGTATACTCAGGGTCTGTTAGTGGTCACTTCTACGCACTCACTCTTGCAGCAGTAAAGAAATTTCAAATAGCAGAAGGAATTGTGCCTGCCTCCGGCTATGTTGGATCTCTTACTCGAAGCACTATAAATCAAATCATTGCGAATCAAACTTCTGATTCTGAAGGAAACGCAACAGCCGTTCACCCTCCTGTAGATTTATCGCAGCCTAAAGTACTGCAAATAATTCCCCCAACACCTCCTGTTCTCATCTCAACGACCACTAGCCCAAAAAAAATCTCTTACTCTGTTTTGTCCAATACCAGCCTCTCACTTCATACAACTTTTCCTGTAGATATCCATCAAATTCAGCTTGTAATTACTCTCTCTAATTCAGGAACCACCACTCAATCTTACGAACCACCAAAAATAACGCAGGTGCTCGCTCCAAACATTTCATTGGTTACAGCAAGTATG
>JAGWLV010000057.1 GCA_028864875.1 Patescibacteria group bacterium | reverse complement strand
ACCCGAACCCGGCAAAGGGCGGTAGCGATTTGGCCATTGCCGGCGGCGTCGCCCTACTCTCGGCGGCGGGCCCGGAAGGAACCATTTCCGACATACAAGGGCAGGCTCCGACGCAGATTTCCATCTATGTCGTCCGGCAGGGCGACACCCTCTCATCAATTGCAAAAATGTACGGGGTTTCCAGCAACACCGTCCTTTGGGCAAACGACCTGAGAAGCGCAAACGATATCCATCCAGGCGACACTCTCGTCATCCTCCCTGTGTCTGGGGTTGAGCACGTCGTCCAAAAGGGCGAAACGCTCGCCTCTATCGTTAAGAAACACAACGCTGTTTTGCAGGACGTGCTCGACTACAACAACATCACCGCGGCGACGCCGCTCACCGCCGGTACCACGCTTATCATCCCCGACGGCGTGGACGGGCCGGTTGCTACCCCTTCGCCAAGCGGTAGTGCGAACGGGAGCTCCCCGAGCGGTAAAAGCGGCTCTGTTTCCACTTACGAACGCTTAATCCCTGGTTACGGAGGGCCATTGCTCCCCGGCTACTTTATCCGCCCGATAAACGGAGGGGTGAAAACACAAGGGCTCCACGGCTATAACGCCGTCGACTTAGGAACTCCGCGGGGAACGCCGGTCATGGCCGCCGCCGAGGGCACCGTTATCGTTGCGCGCTCCTCCGGCTACAACGGCGGGTATGGCGAGTATATTGCTATCGATCATCCCAATGGGACGCAGACGGTGTACGGCCACCTCTCAAAGGTCTATGTAACCCCGGGTATGGAAGTGGCTCAGGGGCAAGTTATTGGGCTCTCGGGGAACACCGGGCGCTCCACCGGCCCGCATCTCCATTTTGAAATTCGCGGCGCGGCAAACCCGTTCTAGTTACACTGCATCACGATAGTCGCGGATGCCATCTATGCCTCGCGGAAGCGGGGCATTGTCGTTTTCTTCTTGTGGTTCCTGTTGCGGAGACTCCGGCTGTTCGCCACCGCCGGAGAGCGGAGTGTTGGGAGATGTTTGCGGGCGCGCGGCGCCGGCGCGCCCCAGCCATTTTGCTGTTTGTGAGCCC
>JAGWLV010000026.1 GCA_028864875.1 Patescibacteria group bacterium | reverse complement strand
CTGCGTGTCCCCGACCGGCACGACGCGCCCGGTGACGCCGTCTTGTATGAGATCCGGATTGCCCCCGGCACCGGTTGTCACGATGGGTACGCCCGCTTGCATCGCCTCGATGAGCTGGTGCGAGAGCCCTTCGTAGCTCGAATTGAGTGCAAACACATCGGCAGCCTGGAGGAGTTCGACTAAAATGGTGTGCGGGAGCGTACCGGTAAATACAATGGTCGGATCAAAGCCCTCTGTGGCCGCGCGCTCTAAGAGCGCGCGGCGCTCGGGGCCGTCGCCCGCGATGATGAGGCGCACGTTAGGGTGCGCCCTGCGCACCATGGCCACCGCATCAATGAGTCCTGCAAAACCCTTCCACGGCACGAGCGCTCCGGCAGAAAAGACGACCGGTTCGTCGTGCCAACTCACCCTCTGGCGCGTTTCCGCTTTATTGAGCGACGCGCGCGCGACCGCGGCGGCCGACGCTATCACGTCTATTTTTTTAGCAGGGACGCCCCAGTGGCCGACTACACCCTTGAGGTACGAGCTGGGCACGACAATTGTGCTCGCACCTGCGGCGACATAGCGCTCGATGCGCGCGAGCACTCCAACGGCGTACGGCAAATCTTCGACCGGCGTACGCACAAACTCATCGAGTGTCGAGTTGATGCCAAAACGCGTGACTCCCTGCTCCCATGCATAGTCCCCGCCGAGGCGCAGCACCAGAGGCATGTGCCGCACGCGAGAGAGCCACAGCGCAGGGAGGCCGACCGACACAGGATCGAGCGCGAGCACCGCGCGGCACCCCGCTGAGGCGCGATAGAGTTTAAAAAAGTAAACGAGGTGGCGCACAACGGGCGGGAGCCGCTCCACCTCGCTGTAGCGCACGACAACCACCCGTTCGCCACGGGTAGTGAGGTAGTCAACCAGTTGACCGGCAAAGGTCGCCGGCCCCCGCGCCTGGGGCGGGTAGAGCGAGGCAGCCAAAAGGAGGGGCATGGGCAAATCGTACTGTGTTTAGAGCACGCGGGCAAAGACCCTCTCGCGCATATCCCGCGCAATGAGGGCCCAATCATACTTACTAAAAGCGAGCCTGCGTGCCGTCTCTACAACCCGTGCCGCGCGCTCGGGGTTACCAAGGATGTCTTTGACCGCGCGGGCGATGTCCTTGGGGTTGTCCTTGCGCACCGGCCAGGCAACTTCAGAGGTGACGAAGTCCGCGAGCCCGCCTTCGCGGGTTGCAATGACGGGCAACCCTGCCGCCATAGCTTCGACAAATGAGTTACCCATGCCCTCGGAGCGGCTCGGGCGCACAAAGATGTCCGCGGCGTGCAAGTGCGCGGGCATGTGCGCGTGGTCGACATGGCCGAGGAACTCGACACGGTCTTCGACCTTCAACTGCGCGGCGAGCGCGCGGAGTGCCGGCTCGTCGGGCCCTGTGCCGAAGATTTTGAACCGCATGCCGGGGAGCTGCGGGAGCGCGCGGATGACATCATCGATTGCATTTTTGTGCACCAGGCGCGACGTGGTGATGAGCACGCGCCCCTCGTGCGGCACAAGTGTTTTCGCGAAGCGGCTTATATCAACCCCATTGGGAATAATTTCAAGCGGGCCGGTAAATCCCCGCCGACGCGCCCAGTCGCCCAAAAAAGTTGAGATTGCTTGTACCACGTCCGCCGTGCGGAACGCCCGGACAAAGAGCGGCCACAGCGGGCGCATGACACGTTCGATGTATTCCGGCGGGTCTCCTTCTTGAAGTGTAAGAATGAAGGGCACCTTCGGGTGCGTCATCTTGAAAAGTGCTCCGGGGACGCCCGCACTGTGCGCCATCATCGCCCACGTCGCACCAAAGTGATGTGTGCGGTGAAGCACGCTCCCTTTGAGTGCGGCGAGGAACTGGAACAAAAATTTATTGAGCCGGCTTTGATTTTTAAATCCGATACGATGCACCACCACATTACCGAGGCGCTCGGTGTTGGGGAGCGGCACGTGCGCCTTGCCGAAATGGAGACATACCAAATGAAATTCTATGTCGGCAATGCGATCGGTAATTTCTTTGATGGCCACCTCCGCCCCGCCGACGTTCGGGTAGTACGCGAGGCTGAAAATAAGGATTTTTTTCATAGTGCGCTTTCCTGATTCAATAAAACTTCCGCATACGAGTAGCGCAGCTGGTTGGCAAAGGCGTCGCCATTCCCTATTGAGTTACGCAGCGGCGTGCGCGAGAGGCGGGCAGCGTGGCTCTCTTGGTCGCCCGCGCCATACACCTGGTCTGCGTCGGTGAGGATGAGCCGGAGCGCCGCGCGGCTAAGCGCGGAGATTTCTTCGAGGTCCTGGTCGGCGAGCGTCACGAGGAGTGGGAGTTTGGCGCGGCGCCGGAGCAGGACCGCCGCAAGTGCGGCGTAGCTTGCCATAATCGACCACGCAAAGAGGTAGCGGTGCTTGCGCTGGAGGCGCCGCGCGGCGCGGTAACCGAGTATGGGCAGGAGGAACTTGTCGACCCTGCTGCCAAAACCAACACGACATATGTGTATGTTCGGCGCGGGGGCGGCCGCAGAGCGCCCAGCGCGCGAGAAGGCGGAGGTGACGATATCAAACTGCACGTCGGGCATGGAGCGGATGAGCTTGAGGAGCGCACGCTCTGCGGGACCCTCGACCGGGTAAAACGTGGTTGAAAAGACGAGCACGCGATGTTCAAGCCGCTCCTCGTGTGTATGGGGGCGATCGACCTGCATGATGTAATCCTCAAGCGAGCGCATCGCGCGCCACCCGAGGGCAGTGGACTTGTTCGTGTCGATGCTCGACTCGGTGCGGCTAGCGGGCCGAGGCGGGAGCATCACAACATCTCCGCCAAAGAGCTTTGCTACTTCAAGAATTGTAAAAGAGCGCTCGTTGCCCAAGCAGTACCCGTCGCCCCGCCCCTTCTGCCCCACGAGGATGAGACCTTCGACCACATCGTCAACGTGAGTAAAATTGCGCTTCTGTGTTCCAGGTGAAGTCACCGTAAGCGGCGTGCCGCGCAGGTGCATCTGCTTAAAGGCTTCGATGACCGTGCCGTACACACCGGGGCGTTCGCCCGGTCCGTACACATTGTAGAAGTACGTTACCACGTAGGGAAGATTATTTTCCTCGCCGCAGCGCACTACCGCTTCGGTGTTGGCGGCTTTGGTAGAGGCATAGGGTGTGGCCTCGCGAGCGAGACCGCCGTCGCCGAATTTTGTCGACGATCCGGCATACACGAATTTGCACTTCTTTTCCACCCAAAAGTCGAGTACGCCGTGCGTACCACGGACGTTGAGGTCATGTACGAGATCCGGTTCGAGCACGCTTTGTTCGACGCGGGAGTATTCGCCGAGATGGTAGATGATGTCGGGCGTCTCCGTAATATGTTCGGCGATATGTTTGGTGTGGCCTTCGCGGTACTCCACCCCCTCGATGTGGTTGTCTTTGCTCCCTGCAAAGTAGTTGTCAAGCGAGATGACCCTCCACCTGTCGCGCACAAGCCGCCCGCACAGGTGCGAGCCTATAAAACCAGCGCCGCCGGTGACAACGGCGAGTTTTTGGTGGTCTGCCATGTTACTCAATATCAAACCCCTCGGACAGGTCGGGGGTTTCCGGGGTAGGCATAGGAGTACGGGCATAGTACATCGTCCCGATACCGAGCACCACCAGAGCAAACACACCGAGCGCGTAGGGCCACAGCGGCTCTTCGCCGTGCGATAGGGCCGATGTTTCTGCGCCCAGCACATCGCCTTTTCGGGTTTGTTGCAAAGTCGAATTCCCCGGAGCAAAAGTCTGGCCTGCCGAGCCGCCTCGGGAGACAGGCGGCTCGGACAGGAGATCCGAGGACTTTTGCGCAGGGGAATTCGACGCAGCTATTTGCTGCCCGCGCAGGGGCGAGTTGTTGCCCACGCTCGCCTGGGCGGCCTGTGAGCCGTTTGGGTAGAGGAGTACCGCACTACGCGAGCCCGGCAACCCTGTTACAGAGCTTGCAAAGCGCGTGCCGCCTTGCGCGAGCACCACTGTCCCTTCGGGGACAGCAAATGGTGCCAACGTGCCGTCGACAAGTTGCCACCATCCGATATCAAGGTCGTTTGAGGAGTCGTTATATATAGAGAGCGAGCCGTCGCCTTCGGACACAAGGTGCACCGCGGGCTGCGCCACCACAACCGTTTGGCGCGCCACTCCCCCTTCGAGGTTGTAGGAAGCGGAGAGTTGCGCGACATACGTCCCAGGGTAGAGGTATGTGTGCCACACACGCTTGCCTTCCGCCGAGGCGCCATCGCCGAAGGTCCAGATGTAGCGCACATTTGCAAGTATCGGCGCTCCGCTGTCGTCGTACACCGCTCCTTCAAAGAGCGTCCCCGCACCGGCGAACGCTGCACCCGAAGTCACCCGCACGTTGAGCGTGGGCAGCGGAATAGAGCCGCCCGAGGTTGTGGTTTGTGAGGTCGATTGGGTCGACTGGCTTGATGAGGTCGATTGGTCTTGAGCCGTCTGGCTCTGTGTTTGCGACGGACTCACTGTGATGAAGTTTTTTATGTTGTTGTATGTCGCCATACCTATGCCGCTGACGTTCATTATTTGGTCGATAGAGGTGAACGCCCCGTGCTGCGTGCGGTAGTCGATGATGGCTTGCGCTTTGGACGGTCCGATACCATTGAGGGTTTGTAGAGCGGCAGAGTCGGCGGTGTTGATATTGACAAGGTCCGCGGCGCACGCGGTGCCGGCCCAGAGCGAAAGTGCAAGTAGTAGTGTGGCGCTACGCGTGGTCATGGGGCTCGTCGACGGCGAGCATCTCTTCAAGAACATGTTTGGGGAGGCCGCCGTGCTTGGACTCCGGAGCGGCGGCTTTGGGCGCCACTTCCTGCAGTGTGTCTTTGAGATCGGGCGCGTGCACGGGCTTTTGCGTCGCACGGGCGAGCGCTTCTTTGAGACTGTTGGTGCCCTCAAGCGGCGGCGCGTGAGGTTTCGGCTTCGCTGCATGCGGCGCCATTAGGCGCGGCTCTTCTTTTTGCTTTACCGGAGGCTGCGTCTCTCTCGACTGCGCCTCAACGGGTTTGGGCTTTTTGAAGACGGTCGTCTTACGCTCCGCCTCGGCTCTGCTTCGGCGAGACGGGTCGCCCGGCTTGGGCCGGCGCGAGCCGTCCGGGTAGAATTCGTATGTCGGTTTGGAGAGCTCGGGCGCCGGGTCGGACTCATGCCACTTCTTTATCGCCTCCTCAACCTGAGCGCGCGGCTTGCTGAACTGTCTGCGGCTGCTTTCGATGACCTGCGGAGTAAAGCGCTCCGGCGGGAAGTCAAACGGCGGAAGCGTCGTTGCGCTAAAGGGCGGACTCCCGATGCCGTCTATCATGAGTGTGAGGTACACTTGCGCAAAGCCCAGGTTGACCAAGTCGGTCTCGGTAAACTGCGGTTTGAAAATAGTCTCGAGCACTTCGGCATCAAACGGCCCGACACGGAATGCCACTGTCGTGCCCACGTTGCCAAAGACCGCGTCGCGCACCTCCTCCTCCATCTGCTCGATGTACTGGTGCGCGATGATGAGATTGAGTTTGTACTTGCGCGCCTCGGAGAGTATGTCGGCGAAGGATTGGTTGGAAAATGACTGAAACTCGTCGACGTAGAAATAAAACGGCGGCAGCGCGTCGAGCACCTGCATGGGCACATCGGCACGGCTCATGGCCGCCAGGTAGATTTTGGTGACGAGCATACTGCCGAGGAGTGTCGCATTGACCTCGCCGACGCGCCCTTTGGAGAGGTTCATGATGATTATTTTTTTGTCGTCCATGCAGGCGCGGATGTCGAAGCTCGACTTCGGCTGCCCGACGATGTTGCGGATGAGGGGATTGGATGTAAACTGCCCCACTTTGTTTTGAATGGCGGGGGTCGCGTCTTGCGTGTAGCGGTCGGTGTAGTTGGCAAACTCATCGACCCAAATACTTTTGTCGATCGGGTCGGTCACATTCTCCACGACTTT
>JAGWLV010000005.1 GCA_028864875.1 Patescibacteria group bacterium | reverse complement strand
CACTTGAGCTGATTCCTCCGGCGTAAGTTGAAAACCTTTTTGTACAGCTCTTTCCACTAGCCGCATCAAAAAGTCTCCGAATTTTTCTTGACCTTGGGGATACAACACATCCCGGATTTTACCCTGTAGGACAGTCAGAGGTTTGCGAAGCTCCGGTAAAGAAGCTTTGCCCACATAGAGTGTTTGGGCGCGATTGTTTGCTTCTCCCAAAGCCCTACCCACTTCTTTTAGAAGTTTGGTCAATTCCCGCGCGCGCAGTTCTTTTTCTACTACCCCCAAGCTTGCTGCGGACATACTGGCAAGAGGTTCCAGCTTTTCTTCGAGTCTGTGGGCGGCATCCGCTATATCCTGCTGAAGTATTTCCCGAGCGGACAAGCGGTGAGCTTCAGAGACAGCAAATATTTTCTTTGCGATGTGTGGCTGAGTCTGAGCCGACAGCCACTTCTCGATGAAATTTTTTTCTGTCTGAAATCCTGCGCAGGCTTTGACTGCGGCATTGTGCCATGAGTTGAACTCGTCTTCGCTCGCCCACTCATAAGGCTTTTCAGTTTTAAGCTGAAGCTCGATAAGTGTGACGACACTTTCTACTTCACCGAGGCGCTGGCGGGCGGCATCGGTAGACGGAGGGGTATTGAAGCGGTTATATAAACCACTCCGTTGTGTAGTACTGCCCTGAGTCGCGGCCATAGTGACCTCCAAGTTGCTGCGGCCTTCATGCTTCCATGGTGAAGATTAGCGAATTGTTCGGAGAAAAACAACTCCGAACAATTCTGCAGTGTAAGAAATTACGCCTTGAGAAGTTTGGAAACCTTGGCCTTGCGGCGCGCGGCGGTGTTTTTCTTAATGAGACCGCGCTTGAGCGCCTTGTCTATCGCCTTGTAGGCCGCGGCGAGCGCCGTTTTGTCCCCCTTGCCCGCAGTGCGTACAGCTTTAAGGGCACCGCGCAGGGCGGAGCGGCGCGTGTCATTTTGCGCGCGCTTGCGGAGGCTCGCGCGGTGCGCTTTCTTGGCCGAAGTGGTAATTGCCATGGCGAGAGTGTACGCTATGTCTATATGATAGGCAAGCTCACGGGGACCTTCGCGGGAGTGTCTGTGGAGGGTACCGTGCTCATCGACGTGGGCGGTGTGGGGTACGCGGTGCGTGTACCGCTGTCTTTGGTACAGCGCTTTGCGCCGGGCGCCACGACCGCGCTCTATATACACACCGCCGTGCGCGACGATGCAATAGACCTCTACGGGTTTGGGGCGGAAGAAGAGCTCGCCTTTTTTAAACTGCTCACCGGCGTGTCGGGCGTGGGCCCCAAAACCGCGCTCTCGATTTTGAACACCGCCGACATACGCGGGCTCGAGCGCGCGATAGGTTTGGGCGACGGGCAAGCACTCCACAAAATATACGGCGTGGGCAAAAAGACGGCCGAGCGCATTGTCGTTGAACTGCGCGACAAGTTTGCCGCAGGCGCGGCCGGGCAAAAGGGCGCCCCCGGCACCGACGCCGAAGTGATAGAAGCGCTCACGAGCCTCGGCTACCGGCTCGAGGAGAGCCGCGAGGCGCTCAAGGGCCTCGGCGAGGAGGGTCGCGGCGACGTGCGCGCGCGCCTCGGCGCCGCGCTCAAGCGGCTAGGTAGACAGTCTTGCGGGAAGAAATGAAGCAGTATATCCCCCAACCTCTCATGCAGCTCTATCACTGGCTTTTTGCGTGGGAAGCGGCACTTCGATACGGCTTCCCCTCCCGCAAGCTCGTTGTCATCGGGGTCACCGGCACCAAGGGCAAGTCGACCGTGTCGGAACTCACCTATCGCGTGCTCACCGCGGCCGGGCACAAGACTGCTCTTGCTTCAACAATCCACTTTGTTATAGGCGACAAGGCCGAACCGAACCTGTTTAAAATGACCATGCCCGGCCGCGGGCACCTCCAAAAGTTTTTGCGCGGCGCGGTCGACCAGGGCTGCACGCACGCGGTCATCGAAATGACGAGCGAGGGCGCGCGCCAGTTCCGCCACAAAGGGATAGCACTCGATGCGCTCGTCTTTACCAACATCGCGCCCGAGCACATCGAGAGCCACGGCGGATTCGACAATTATCTCAAGGCAAAATTGAGCCTCGCGCGCGCGCTCGAGCGCTCGCCTAAGCGCCCGCGCTTCGTGGCCGCCAACCTCGACGACGAGCATGGCAAAGATTTTTTGGCGGCGGACGTCGAACAGAAGGTCCCCTTTCCCCTCGCGCAGGCGCGCTCGTACAACGCCGACGATGCGGGCGTACGCTTTGTGTGGAGAGACATACTTTTTGCGGTACCCTTGCCGGGCATGTTCAACCTCTACAACTCCTTGGCCGTCGTCGCGCTGTGCGAAGCGATGGGAGTGCCTCTTGAAGTCATGCGCAGAGCGCTCGAGCACACGCCCGCAGTGGCGGGGCGCGCCGAGCGCATCGAGTGCGGGCAGCCCTTCGCCGTCGTCGTCGACTACGCGCACACCGCAGACTCGCTGCGCGCGCTCTACGAAACGTACACACCCTCGCGCATCATCGCGGTCTTGGGCAACACCGGCGGCGGGCGCGACCAGTGGAAGCGCCCTTTGATGGGCGCGCTCGCCGACGAGTACGCCGACCTTGCCATACTCACCAACGAAGACCCGTACGACGAGGACCCGAAGAAAATCCTCACCGAAATGCAGCGGGGATTTAAAAAGCACACGCCCAAAATCGTCCTCGACCGGCGCACCGCTATAGCCGACGCGCTGCGCCTCGCCAAAGCGGGCGACGTCGTACTTATTACAGGCAAGGGTACCGACCCCTACATCATGGGCCCTCGCGGCCAGAAAGAGCCCTGGAGCGACGCGCGCGTTGCGCAGGAAGAGCTCGCGCGGCTTGGTTACGCCCAAGCCAAATAAAATAGTGGGCTACAATAAAAGCTAATGGCGGACGAGAAAGACGAAGGCACACACCCCTTCACCCACTTTTTGTGGGTGCTTGGCGCCTTCGCGGCACTTGTGGTGCTGTGGCTCTATGCCGGCGGGCCCGGCAAGGCGGACCTGCGCGGGCTCTTCCTCGCCCCGCCACCGCCTGTCGGCTCCGGCGGCGCGTACGGTCCGCAGCTGGGCACCACCACTGATTACTCTAATCAATAACTATGCTTAACACCTTCCCCAACCTACTGACGTACGGATTCTTTGCTCCGACACTGCTGCGTATTGCAGTAGCAGCCACTTTTTTCTATCTGGCGATGCACACGTGGCGCCACCAAAAATACACCGGCGGCATTGTGTTGCCCGTCGTAGGCGCGCAGCAGTGGATGCCCGCGTTCGTCGCACTTGTTGAGTGCGCGCTTGCGGTGATGTTTGCCGTGGGCTGGCACACACAGATTGCCGCGCTCGTGGGAGTGCTCGTCGCAATAAAATACGCCATCTACCGCCGCTTCTGGCCCGGCGCCGGCGCGGCCTACATTCCCCTCTCTGCGAGCACTATCGCACTCATGTTCGTCATCTGCCTCTCGCTCCTCATTTCAGGCGCGGGTGCACTCGCCTACGACCTCCCGCTGTAAAAATAGCGCTATTCTGTTATAGTGCTGTCAATCCGCCCGTAGCTCAATTGGTAGAGCAGCGGCCTTTTAAGCCGTTTGTTGATGGTTCGAGTCCATCCGGGCGGACTAGAGCGTCAGTACAAATCTTTCGAGGAGGAGTTCGAGGTCGCCGAGGCCGCGATGGGCGTCGTGATACATAAATGTCAGAGCGCGCGAGAGTGCAACATCGCGCATCTGCCGCGCCTTCCAGGCCATGAGCCCCGCGAGCGCCTCCGGCTTCTCCCCCGCGCGCAAGGCTGCGGTCAACGCGAGCCACAATTTTTTGCGGTCTTTAGTTCCGAGCGCGGTTGCAACACCAAAATTATCAAACTTGTATTCGCTCTTAACTTTTTTCTCTTCCTCAATTTTCGCCCCCGCTTTTTCGAGCGCTATGCGCTCGGCTTTGAGCAACTTTTCTTCCTCGACAATAAACGTGTGCGGCGACTCCGCCAGCGCGTCTGCAAATTCCAAAAGCTCCTCGCCGCGCTCGCTGTAGAGCACAGAGCTCAGCACAAACGTCCGCGATCCGCCGAAGAGCGCCGACGTGGACGCCAAAGAGCCGAGCTCTTCGGGCGTAAGCTGCTCCCACTTCAGCTCCTCGCCATGCCCGCGCTTATTTACATACACCTTTAACATACGTAGCAAAAAATTCTTTCGAGACTTATATTTTCTCCATGTCCCCCCAGTTGTCTCCCGCTTTGCCCTCGACCGTGATGGGCACGCCGCGGGTTTTTTGTTTGGGGAGCACGCTCTCCATTATCCCGCGAATAATAGGCGCGTACTCTTGTACCTTTTTTTCTTCAACTTCAAACACCAACTCGTCGTGCACTTGCAAAAGAAGTATCCCGGGGAGGCGCTTGTCTATTTCGACCATCGCGAGCTTGATGATGTCCGCTTGTGTGCCTTGCATGGGCGCGTTGATGGCCATACGCTCGGCCGCCGCGGCTATGTAGGGTATCGGCGACTTGATGCCCTCGAAGTAGCGTCTGCGGCCAAACAATGTTTCGGTATAGCCGCGCTTGTGCGCCTGCGCCTTGACCTCCTCGAGATACTCCGCCAGCCGGGGGAAGGTGGCAAAGTACTGATTATAAAATTCCTGCGCGTCCTTGCGGTTGGTGCCGAGCGTTTGTTGAAGCGCGTTGACCCCCATGCCGTAGAGGATGCCGAAGTTGATGACTTTGGCCCGCCGGCGCTGCTCGTAGTCGACGTTATGTGCGCTCACCCCGAACACGCGCGCCGCGACTTCGGTGTGCACGTCGCGCCCGTTTTTAAATATCTCCATTAATCCCGCATCACCGCTCAGTATCGCCGCGAGCCGCAGCTCGATTTGGCTGTAGTCGAAGGACACCAGTTTTGATCCTTTGTCGGCCACAAACGCGTGGCGTATCGCGCGCCCGAGTTCTGTTTTGACCGGGATGTTTTGCAGGTTTGGGTCAAGCGAGGCCATGCGGCCGGTCGCCGCACCCATCTGCACAAAGCGCGTGTGCACCCGGTCGTTGGCGTCTAAGAGCGCGGGCAATGCATCAATATACGTGCCGAGGAGCTTGCTTAGCTCCCTATAGGCCAAGATGTCCGCGACTATTGCGTGCTCGCCGGAAAGTTTTTGAAGCTCGCTCTCGCGGGTCGAGCGCTGCCCGCCCGCGGTCTTCTTTTTTGTTGTCAGCCCCAGCTTGTCAAACAACACTTCGCCGAGCTGCCGGGGCGAGTTGATGTTGAACTCGCCTCCGGCGTGCTTGTAGATGCGCGCGGCAATTTTTTTAAGTTCAGCGGAATACTCGCTCGAAAGCTTTTTCAAAAATGTTCTGTCGAGCTTGATGCCGCGGTGCTCCATCGAACGCAACACAGGCGAGAGCGGGAGCTCTATGTGCTCGTACACGAAGGTGAGATTTTTTTCTTTAATCTCTTTCTCCAGATATGTGAACGCCTCGGCAAAGTCCTCCGAGCGGCCCATACGTGCAATGTCTTCCTGTGTCGGTTCGGATATGCCGCTGTCGAGCACCGACACCGCAACCTGTGCCCGCTGAAACAACTCTGCGGGAACGGCGGAGGCGAGGAGCCCTTGAGAAATAGTCTGGCCCGAGAGGCCGCCCTCGGCCGATACGGGAGAACCGAGGACTTTTCGAGGGGGCTCTTCGCCGGAGTCGACGCCTAATATTTTCTTTACCCGCGGTACGAGAGCGCGGAACTCAAACTCCGCGAGCATATTGAGTGCCGCTCCCGGCTCGGCGCCCTCGCGCCACGAGTGCGCGGGGAGTGCAAAGTCGATGGGCACATTGCGGTGTATGGTCGCGAGCTCCCTGCTGAACTCCGCTTCTTTTTTATTTTTGGCCATCAGCTCTGCAAAGCGTTTTTGTACGCCCGATTTTTCGGCCACCTTTTCTATACCGTCTTTTTTGAGCGCCGCGTATATGCCTTTGAGTGAGCCGTACGTCTGGAGGAGCTTCAGCGCGCTCCCCTCGCCCACACCGGGCACCCCTTTAATATTGTCGGACGGGTCGCCCGCGATGCCCTTGAGGTCCACTATCGCTTCGGGGCCAAAGCCGTAGCGCTCCTCCACCTTGCCCTCGTCATAAATAATAGTGTCGTTGAGCCCCCGCCCCAGCGTAAAGACCCGCACGCGCGAGCCGTCAATAAGTTGGAGCGCGTCCTTGTCGCCCGAGGCGATGATAATTTCGAGATTTTTATTTTTTTTGAGCCGCTCGACCATGGTGCCGATGATATCGTCGGCCTCATATCCTTTGGCCGAGTACACCGGGATGCCGAAGGACTGCAGGACTGCGGGGGTGCGCTTAATCTGCTCGACGAGCGCGTCTTCTGTTTTTTGCCGGGTCGCTTTGTAGTCTTTGTACGCGGCCTCGCGGAAAGTGGCCTCGGGGAGGTCGACCGCCGCGGCGATGTAGTCGGGACCGAACTCATTGATGATTTTGACCAACATCGACAAGAGTCCGTAGAGCCCGCCGGTCGGGACCCCCTTGCTCGAGGAAAACTCCGGCAGCGCGTGGTACGCGCGGTGGAGTATCGCGTGCGTGTCGAGAATGACGAGGCGCTTGGTGCCCTTTTTAGCCATGGAGACATTGTACTCCTGACCTACTTTTGTGATAGGGTACTCCGCGGCTGAGACACATCTTGAGGAGTCGCCTATGGCACGAAAAGAAATGCGTCCGACCGAGCCGTTCGGCAAGCTGCTCTACAGGGCCCGCAGGAGAAAGCATCTCACACAGGCCGCGTTAGGGGAAAAAATTTTTGAGAATCTTCCGCGCCGGGCATGCCAGGTGCGGGTGAGCGCCTGGGAAAAAGGGACCCAACTGCCAGTTGCCCGGCTCTTGCCCGCCATAGCGAAAGCGACCGGTAAGGAGATTTCGCTTGTCGCTGCGGCGTTCTATGCGAGCCGTATCATTCACGCGATGAAACGAGCTCAAAAAGATGTCGGCCACTGGCTCAAGTAACATCAAGCGCCGCCGGTACTCCGGCGGCGTTTAGTTTTCTTTGCTCATGTTGATGGTGCGCTCGCTCTCACCCCCGTCCATTTTAAAATCCACGCACACGTCGGGCTTCGGCGCGTAGTGCCCCAGCTTCTCCGGCCACTCGATGAGCACGACGGCATCTTTGTCTTCCAAAAACTGCTCAGGCCGCAAGGTCAAAAACTCTTTTGGATCCTCCAACCGGTACGCATCAATATGTACGAGGCGCTTGTAGCGGCGCAAGGTACCACTTGGGAGGCGCGCGCCCGGGATGTCGTAGCTGCGCATCAACACATACGTGGGGCTCGTCACGTCTTCCTCTATCCCGTAGTCGCGCGCGAGGCACTGCACGAACGTCGTCTTGCCCGCGCCCAAATCTCCGCGCAGCCACACGACCGCGGCGCGATTTTGCTGCGGCAGGAGCTTAAGTACGCTGCGCACGTTGCGCACAAATTCGGGCAACTCGGAGAGAGGCACGGTGGTCATATTCGAAACTGTAGTCTAGCGCTTTTTGCCCAAAGGGCAATGAATCATTAAGAAATCTGAAAGTTTTTGTAGGAGTATACTTACATATGTATGGTGGTCTTTGCCGACGAAGAGCAACAAAAGCGGCTCGAGTTTCTTCGCCGTCGCGAAGAGGAAGAGCTCGCATCGACCCTCTCGCACAAGTACGGCGTCGAGTACGTCGATCTCTCGCTCGTCGCAATAAACACCGACGCGCTGCGCGTGGTGCCGGAAGCGCAGGCGCGCGAGGCCGAGGCCGCCGCCTTCGGCAAGGTGGGCAAGCGGCTCTCCCTCGCCGTGCGCGCGCCGCAGAGCGACAAGGTCAAAGCGCTCGTGGTACACCTCACCGAACAAGGATACGACGTGGTGCTGTTTATGTGTTCGCAGGAGTCGCTTAAGCGCGCCTTCCTGCGCTACGCGGAGCTCTCCTACGCCACCGAAACAAAGGCGGGCGTGTTTGAACTCAGCAACGAAGAACTCGAGGAGCTCTCCGGCAAGGTGAGCACCTTCGGCGACGTCGGGAAAATGATAGAGGAGGCGGTCGCGCTCAAGCGCGCGTATCGCATTACGCGCATCCTTGAAATTATTTTGGCGGGTGCGCTTTCGACGAGTGCGAGCGACATCCACTTCGAGCCGGAGGAGGCGGCCGTGCGCCTGCGCTACAGGCTCGACGGCGTGCTTGTAGACGTGCTCACCTTCGACAGCGAGACGTACAAACTTCTGCTCAGCCGGCTGAAACTCCTCTCGGGGCTGAAACTCAACATCGAAGGCGAGGCGCAAGACGGCCGCTTTTCCATCAAACAAAAAGGCGCGGAAATCGAGTTGCGCACCTCGATACTCCCAGGCAACTACGCCGAGACGGTGGTGCTGCGTATTTTGAATCCCGAGTCGATTGGTGTCCCGCTCGAGGCGCTCGGCATCGAGCCCAAGCTCCTCGCGCGCGTCAACAAAGAAATAGAGAAGCCAAACGGCATGATACTCACGACCGGCCCGACGGGGAGCGGCAAGACGACGACACTCTACGCCTTTTTGCGCCGGGTCAACAAGCCCGAAACTAAAATAATCACCATCGAAGATCCTATCGAGTACCACCTCCAGGGCATCGTGCAAACGCAGGTCGACAAGAAAAATTACACCTTCGCCTCGGGGCTGCGCTCGGCACTGCGGCAGGACCCGGACATCATCATGGTCGGCGAAATCCGCGACGGCGAGGTGGCCGAAGTGGCGGTCAACGCCGCCTTGACCGGGCACCTCGTCTTTTCAACATTGCACACCAACGACGCGCCGGGCTCCTTCCCCAGGCTCATCGATCTTGGAGTCGACGAAAAAGTGATTTCCTCGGCGGTCTCTGTCGCTATGGCGCAGCGCCTCATACGCAAGCTATGCGAGAAGTGCAAAGTTGCCCGCGCGCCGACCGACGATGAAAAAAAGTTGATCGAGCGGCACCTCGGCGAGTTGGTGGATAAGTCGCTCCTGCCGCCCACCAAAGACAAAGTGTGGGATGCCAACCCGAAGGGCTGCGAGGCGTGCCGCGGGCGCGGCTACAAAGGGCGCATAGGTATTTTTGAAGCGGTGTTTATGGACGGCGCGATAGAAACAATTTTGCGGGAGAAGCCGAGCGAGCGCGAGATAGCCAACGCCGCGCGCCCGCAGGGCACACCGACCATGCCGCAAGACGGGATTTTGAAAGTGCTGCGCGGCGTCACATCGCTCGAGGAGTTGCGCCGCGTCGTCGACCTCGACGTGCAATAACAAAAGCGCGCCCCAACGGGCGCGCTTTTAAGTTGGCACGATAAAGTCAGGCCATCGCAAGCGAGCGCAATTTAGCGATAGCGGCTTCGCGACCGCAACTGTCGTTGTCTAAAATGAGACTGCCGACGTTCATGCGCCCGACCAGCTCGTCACCTTTGCGGGAACTGCCGGTCACTTTACGCGCAACGACACGCAGAGCACCATAAGCGCAAACGCTGCGGACACCGAACCAGTGCACCGACCATGGCAGACTAAAAAATGTTCTGGCTTGGACGTGGGTCGTCCAACGGTGCGGGTTCTTTTCAAGAAAGTCCGCAGCGCCTTGAGCGATGTGGTGTTGTAAGCTCTTCGCCATTGGTTCCCTCCATGGAATGCGGCGACATGTGACTCAATTCAGCCTTTTGCAAAGTACCACCAGAAAACAAAAACCGCAACGTTGCGTGGCACCGGTGCGGGTGTACAGTTCTATGTGGAGTTCGGGTTCAGGCATCCCTAAGCAACAGCATTTCAAACTAGTGAAAAGTGGCCCTGCTGCTGAGGATAGCCCCAGCAAATCAGCACAAGGCTGACCGCCGGAGCGTCCTTACTGCAAGACCGGTATGTTGCTTAGAGATGTCTGCGCCCGACCTGCATACAAGATATCATAGTATTGTTTATATGTCAAGCACACCAGAAGGCTCCCCGAGCCTCGACGCCACCTTGCGGCCAGCAAGCTGGGACGAGTACATCGGGCAGAACTCGGTCAAAAACAACCTTCATATTTTGATAAGCGCCGCCAAAGAGCGCGCGACGCCGCCTGAACACGTGCTCTTTTATGGCCCGCCGGGCTTGGGCAAAACCACCCTGGCCCACCTTATCGCCCACGAACTCGGCGGTGCACTGCGCTCGACTTCGGGCCCTGCGATAGAAAAGGTTGGCGACCTCGCCGCACTTTTAAACAACCTCGGTCCGGGCGACATCCTTTTTATAGACGAAATCCACCGGCTCCCCCGCACGATTGAAGAGGTGCTCTACCCCGCGATGGAGTCGGGAGTTTTGAACATCATCATCGGCAAGGGCCCGAGCGCACGCACCATAGAGCTGCCGCTGCCGCCCTTTACGCTTGTTGCAGCGACCACGCGCGTGGCCGACCTTTCGGCGCCGCTCCGGAGCCGATTCTCGGGCGGGACATTCCGCTTGGAGTTTTATAGACAAGAAGATATCGAGCAGATTATCAAACGCTCGGCAAAAATTTTGGGGGTCAAGATTGATACAGAAGGTATACAAGAAATCGCGAAGCGCAGCCGCGCCACGCCGCGCACTGCAAACTATCTTTTGAAGCGCGCGCGCGACGTCGCCCAACTTAAAAAAGTGCCGCTCTCGGCACCGGTGGTGCGCGAGGCGCTCGGCATGCTCGAGGTGGACGAACTCGGCCTCACCCCGCTCGACCGCAAACTGCTCGGCGCGCTCATCGAGCGCTTCGGGGGCGGGCCCGCGGGCGTGGGCGCGCTCGCCGCAGCGCTCAGCGAGGAGCCTGAAACAATTTCAGAAGTGCATGAGCCCTTCCTCCTCCAACTTGGATTAATAGAGCGCACGCCGCGCGGGCGCGTCGCCACCAAAGCCGCCTACATCCACCTGGGCAAATCCGCCCCGGACAATTTGAACCAAAAACTTTTGTAGCGTATCCTGTCTTCCATGGCCGGGCACAGCAAGTGGGCGAAACTCAAACACACCAAAGGCAAGACTGACGCGCAGCGCGCAAAGCTGTTTTCCAAACTCGTGCGCGCAATTTCTATCGAGGCCAAGGCCGCCAAGGGCGACCGCAACGCGCCCGGCGTGCGCGTCGCGATTCAAAAAGCTAAGGAGGCCAACATGCCCGCGGACAATATCGAGCGCGCACTCCAAAAAGCAAGCGGCGACGGCGCACAAAGCGAGCGCATTGTGTACGAAGCGTACGGCCCCGGCGGCTGCGCGATGGTCATCGAGGCCTACACCGACTCGCGCAATCGTACTTCGGCCGAGCTCAAGCACTTATTGAGCCAACACGGTGCGACACTGGCCAACCCGGGCGCTGCGATGTGGGCGTTCGCCAAAAACGCCGAGGGCAAGCTTGAGCCGACGGCGCCCACAGAACTCTCGAACGAAGACGCACAAAAAATGGCCGACCTCTCCGATGCGCTCGAGGAGCACGACGACGTCAGCGAGGTTTATACTAGTGCAGCATGAGGGTACTCGCATTTGACCCGGGGTACGAGCGACTTGGTGTTGCGATATTGGAAAAACAGAAAGGCAAAGAGGAGTTGCTCTACTCCCAGTGTTTCCGGACTTCAAAAACGCTCCCTTTCCCGCAGCGGCTCAAGATATTGGGACAAGAAGCTGAAGCCTTAATCAAAAAGTGGAAGCCCGACGCCGTGGCACTCGAGGAGGTGTACTTCAAAAACAACGCCAAAACCGCCATGCAGGTCGCCGAGGTGCGCGGGATGCTCACCTATATTGCCGCCCTTCACGATGTGCCGCTCCACCAGTACACGCCCGGGGAGGTTAAGGTCGCCACAGCGGGGAGCGGAAGCGCCGACAAGCGCGCCGTTGCGGCCATGGTGGCGCGTTTGGTCGTGCTGCCCGCGCGCAAGCGTTTGGATGACGAGCTCGATGCCATTGCGGTGGGGATTACATGTCTTGCAAGTACACGGCCCGCTTGATACAACGGGGGTGTTCCTTTACACACACGTTTAAAAACTAACTACAGACGGTATGTTTGACGAGTTCGAGCCCGAGTCCGCCGCCGAGGGAGGCACCGAGGAAGAGGCCGACGACCTCCCCATGGAGGGCGATGACGAGGAAGACGACGACCCCTTAAAAATCGACGGGGAAGAGGAAGAAGCGATATAACAAAAACTCCTGCACCAGCGGGAGTTTTTACTTTTCTTTTATCTTTGCGAAGCGGTGTTTTCCGATTCTAATAACCTCTTTATCTTGCCCTTTGTAATTTGGGTCTAAGATTTTTTCTCCAGACAAGACAGAGGAGACTGCCCCACTTACAATCAAGTGTCTAAACTCTGTATTCGATTTCACAATGCCGGAAGAGACAGCGGAGGCCATAAAAGTCTCCTCTGGAAGCTTTTCAATAATCATTACTTTCATTGGCACCTCACCTTTACTGAAGGTATTTATCCAATCTTCGGCGGCTTTCATCGCCGCTTTCCTTCCGTGATATATAGTCACTAGATCTTTTGCGAGAGAAAACTTTGCATCCTTGGGGTGGTGAGATGTAATTGCTTCAACCTCCTGCATCGGTACATCGGTGAGTGTCTCAAAGTAGAGCTTCATCAATTCATCCTTAATAGACATGACTTTGCCAAACATTTCGCTCGGTTCGTCATCAAAGTACACGCAATTGCCGTATGTTTTGCTCATCTTGCGGCCATCCGATCCCTCAATAAGCCGCGTTGTGAGTACAAACTTGTCGCGCTTGCCCATTGCTTGTTGCAGGTGGCGGCCGGCCAAAATATTGAACTCTTGATCAGAGCCTCCGAGTTCGGCGTCGACATCGAGCACCACCGAGTCGTAGCCGACCATGAGCGGGTAGAGAAACTCGTGCAGGCCGATAGGATTGCCCTCTTCGATGCGCTTGTGGAACATGTCGCGCTTGAGCATTTGTTGTACTGTAAAATTTCCAGCAAGCTTTACAATATCCTCAAATCCGAGCTTTTCGAGCCACTCGTGGTTGTAGCGCACGGTTATCTTTGAAAAATCCAAAATTTTGCTCGCCTGGCGTTTGTAGTCTTTAAAATTCTCCCGGATTTTCTCGCGCGTGAGCGGCTCGCGCATCGCGTCGCGCCCAGACGGGTCGCCTATCATCGCGGTAAAGCTCCCAACGAGGAAAATCACCTCATGGCCAAGGTCAGAAAACGCTTTGAGTTTGCGCAGCGGTACGCTGTGCCCCAGGTGGAGCTTGGCGCCGGTCGGGTCTATACCGAGGTACACACGCAGCCGCTCGCCGGAGGTTAGCTTTTTTATTGCGAGCTCTTTAGGAATGACGCTTGCAACCGCCCGGGTGAGGAGTTCGTCGACTGCGGCGCGGTCGGTGTTTATTTTTGGCGTGCCCCAAAAACCCATGTCTCACACTCTACCACGTGTGCTAAAATGCGCTCCATGCGCCGCCTCGGGCGACTTTTTAGACTCTTCACCCGCGACCTCTGGAGCGCCTGGGTGCTCGGCGTGCGCACGGCTCGCCGGGCGTGGCGCGCCGCCATGCGCCACAAGTGGGCGACCGTGCTCTGGGTCATCGGCGGGGTGTTGGTCGTGCTGGGGCTCGTGTTTATTTGGGCGGCCACAATCCCCTTGCCCGACCTCTCGACACTCAAGACGAGTAAAATCTCCCAGTCGCTCCAAATTTATGACCGCACGGGCTCGGTGTTGCTCTATGACCTCTCTCACAACGTGCAGCGGACCATCGTGCCGCTCTCGGCCATATCGCCCAACATCCAGGACGCGATTATATCGATAGAAGACCCCAACTTCTACGAACACCGCGGGGTCGAAGTGCAGGCAATTCTGCGCGCGATATGGGTCGACTTCACGTCGCTGTCCTCCGAGCAGGGCGGCTCGACCATCACGCAGCAGGTTATCAAAGGCTCGGTACTCACGAACGACAAAACCATCACCCGCAAACTCAAAGAGTGGGTCTTGGCGCTCAAGCTCGAGCGCGAGTTGACCAAAGACCAGATTCTCGAGCTCTACCTCAACCAGGTGCCGATGGGCGGGCGACTCTACGGCGTTGAGGCGGCCTCGGAAGCCTTTTTCAACAAGCATGCATCCGATCTCTCGGTGCCGGAGGCGGCGTACATCGCCGCGGTACTCCCCGCCCCCTCCTACTACAGCCCGTACGGCAACCACAAAGACGAACTCGATGCTCGCAAAAACCTTGTGCTCGACAAGATGGCCGAGCACGGCTACATCACGCAAGACGAGGCCGCTGCGGACAAAGCTGTGGCGGTCGACTTCCAGGCCGCAGCCCCGGGCGGGATTGAGGCGCCGCACTTTGTGTTCTACGTCGAGCAGTACCTGGAGCAAAAGTACGGCACCGATGCGCTTGCACAGAGCGGATGGGTGGTGACGACGACCATCGACATGGACCTCCAGCGCAAGGCCGAGGACATCGTGAGTGCGGGCGCCCTGAAGAACGCGACAACATTCAATGCTAGCAACGCCGGGTTGGTGGCCGTCGACCCGAAGACCGGGCAAATTTTGGCGATGGTCGGCTCGCGCAACTACTTTGATACCCAAATCCCGGGCGCGTACAACATTGCGGTGGCGGCCCGCCAGCCGGGCTCGGCCTTCAAGCCCTTTGCGTATGCGGAGGCGTTTGAAAAAGGCTACGAGCCGAGCACGGTGGTATTTGACGTCCCCACCCAATTCTCGACGGTGTGCTCCGCGAGCGACACGGGGAACAACACGTCGCCCTGCTACGCTCCAAGCAACTACGACAACAAGTTCCGCGGGCCGATGTCCCTGCGCGACGCGCTCGCCCAATCTATAAACATCCCCGCAATCAAAGTGCTCTACCTTGCGGGGCTCAGCGACACGCTCCAGTTGGCCAAGTCGATGGGCATCTCAACGCTCGGCACCGCCGACCAGTACGGGTTGACCTTGGTACTCGGCGGCGGCGAGGTGACGCTGGTCGATATGACGAACGCGTACGGCGCCTTCGCCAACGACGGGGTGCGCGTCCCCGACACGCCCGTCTTAAAAATCACCGACAATGCCGGCAATGTGATTGAAGACAACTCACAACAAGGCGGCGTGCAAGTGGTGCCGACCGACGTCGCGCAAAAAATAAACGATGTGCTCTCGGACCCTGTCGCACGCGCGCCGCTTGGAGAAAACGATTTGGTCTACTTCCCCGGACACGACGTCGCGGTGAAAACCGGCACCACCAACGACTACCGCGACGCGTGGACCATCGGCTACACGCCCGACATCGCGGTCGGCATGTGGGCGGGCAACAACGACAACAGCCCCATGGTCAAAAAAGTGTCCGGATTCATCGTCGGGCCCATGTGGCACGACTTTATGACGTACGCCATTACGCGCTTCCCCAATGACTCCTTCAGCCGGGGTACTTACACACCCTCGCCCAAACCCATACTCAACGGCGCGTGGCAGACGCCGGGCAGCGACGGGCAGATACACGAAATCTTGTATTGGATAGACAAGGGCGACCCGCTCGGCCCTCCGCCGAGCGACCCGACCCAAGACCCACAGTACTTGCGTTGGGACGTCCCCGTGCGCAATTGGCTCGCCTCAAACTACTCCGCACCTGCGCCGCAGCAGCCGGTGCCCGTGCAAAACAACCCGCAGCCGGTCTACAACCCCATGGGCGGCTCCATCATCCCCCAGACTCCGCAGTAATCTAGTGACTAAAAATATCGACTAAACCAACTAATAGCGAGACTAGGATAACAACAATCAATTCAATCCCTAGAACAAAAAGGAACATGCGCCAATAGAAAGCCCAAACCATACCGAGCATTGTTTTGTCTGGGTGCTTTTCAATAAAATCTTTGAAGCTCGGATTCAAACCAAACAACCTCCACCAGCGCATTTGTTTTAGGAAAAATTAATTATAATTACCGGTTCATCGGCATGGCCAGGTAGAGGAAGGAGTCGTCGCCCGCGTCTTTAATCAACATTGCTTTGCCCGGGCCGTTGGAATACAGCCGCACGCTCGCACCACCGATTGCCTGGAGCGAGTCGGCGAGGTAGCGGCCGTTGAAGGAGACGTTGACCTGGCCGCCGTCGACGGTCGCTTTGACGGTCGACACTTGCTCGCCAACATCGGGGTTGCGCGAGGTCAGCTGCACCGCTTTGTGCTTGGGCTCGACCGCAAGCAGCACTTGGGAGAATTTATCCGCAAATACCGAGAGTGCCTTGAGTGCTTGAGAGAAGTCGTCCCTCAGCACCATCGCCTCGGTCTCGAATTTTTTGGGGATTATTTGTTTGTAGTTGGGGAATGCGCCGTCCAGCAGGCGGCTCGTGTAATACACGCCCTCGACCTGGGTTGAGAGCTGGTGTTCGTTGTAGTAGAGCTCGACGTCGCCGCCTTCCCCCTCGAGGATTTTCATCAACTCGGCCGCATTGCGCGCCGGGATGAGGAGTTGCGGCACGCTGCCGCCTTTTTTGAGCGGTACGGTCTTCTCCGCCAGGCGGAACGAGTCGGTTGCAACGGCGGTGAGCTTGCCCGCCTCGCCGTAGAGGAGGACACTCTGTAATTCGGGTTTAACGGCGCTGAGGCTGGCGCAGTACGCAACCGAGCGTATCGCCCGCACAAGGTCGCCCGCTTTGACTACAAACGATGTGGTGGCCGACACGCGGGGCAATACGGGGAAGTCCGCGTGCGGCACGGTCTTGATGGTCGCACTCGCGCGCTCGGTTTTAAGCTTCAACACCTCGCCTTCGAGCGCAACCATAAGCTTTCCACGCGCATTGCCCAAAAATCCGGTCACCACATGTGCCGGTACCGCTACTGTGCCGTCGCCCTGTCCTTTGACTGTGAGTGTAACTTCAACACCACACTCAAGATTGGTCGCGCGGATGGTCAGTCCGTTGCCTTTGAGCGCCAACAAAAGTGTCGCGAGCACTGGGAGGTTCGGTCTGCGCTCACTGAACCGTGCCGCTGTCGCGGCTGCACCGCCTAGTTGTTCGGTGGTTGTTTCAAATTTCATATATAAACCAATTTATTACTACTAGGGGTGTGGATTAGTGGATATTCATCAAACATTCATACACAGCACTACGAAACCACCCACAGAATACTTGTCTGAAATGTTGATGAGGTGGACAACATAGTTACTTGAGCATCATGCGGATTTGGTAGAGCTCGTTACTCAACACGCTATCCGCACGTAAATCACCTTTTATCTTGTCGCAGGAGTGGATAACTGTCGTGTGGTCACGGCCACCAAGTTTTTCGCCGATCGTAGGGAAGGAAATTCTAAAATCCTCACGCAGCAAATACATGATGACCTGTCGGGGGCGCACCACCTCCTTGCGCCGGGTCTTTTCGTAGATGCTGCTCTCATCCACACCGTAGAAGTTGGCGATGGTTTTGACGACTTCCTGTACCGACACCGCCTTTTTGACCGCGGCACCCGCGCCGCGCAGGAAGTTTTTGGCATCCGCGAGCGCGATGGGCTGTCCGCGCATCTCGAACTGGATCATGAGCGTGTTGAGCGCCCCCTCAAGCTCGCGCACATTACCCTCGATGGTCGTCGCAAGGTACTCGAGTACCTCGTCGGGGAGAATAAAGTTGTGCGCGGCCGCCTTGGAGCGCACTATTGCCAAGCGCGAGTCGTAGTCCGGCTGGGTGACCGACACAATCATGCCCGCGTTGAAGCGGCTCTTGAGGCGGTCCTCGATACCCTGGATGAGATTGGGATGCACATCGGAGGTAAAGACGAGTTGCTTGTTGCCGTCGTGGAGGTAGTTGAAGAGGTGGAAGAATTCCTCCTTGGTTTTTTCCATTTTTGCCAAAAATTGTACGTCGTCCATGATGAGCAGGTCATACTGGCGGTACTTTTCTTTAAAACTGTGCACTTTGCCGGACTGGAGCGAGGACACGTAGTCCATCGAAAACTTTTCCGACGTACAGTAGTACACCTTGCGCTCGGGCGCTTGCGCGCGGAAGTAGTTCCCGATTGCCTGAATGAGGTGTGTCTTGCCCAACCCAGTCGGTCCGTACACGAGGAGCGGGTTGTACGCGATGCCGGGCTTGCGCACAACGGCTTGCGCCGCCGCGTGCGCAAGTTCGTTGAAGGGTCCGACTACAAACGAGCCGAAGGTGAAGCGCGGATTGAGATTGGTCTGCGCGTGGACGGTCTCAAGCGGCAATTCAGACGGCGGCGGAGGCACCGCACGGGTCTCTTCCTGCGCGCGCTTGCCGCGGGAGATGACGTACTCGACCGAGCGCACGCTCTCGGAGAGCATGCGGAGGCTGCGAAGGATGTCTTTGTGGAATTTGCGCGAGAGCCAGTCGCGGGCAAACTGCGACGGCACGCCGAGGTACACTACCCCATCCTCGATGCGCACGATGTGGGTGTCTTTAAACCACGTATTGAAGTTCGGCCGCGAAATAGTGAGCTCCAGTTCGGTCAGTGCGTTCTCCCAAAGCTCCTTCGTGGTTGTCATGATAAGAAATTTCCCTGTAAGGATACTCGCCCCTGCCCGTCACGTCAAAAAATCCAAAAACAGCACCCTTGCGCACAGCCTGTCCACACCTTGTGCACAGTTGCAAATTCGCCCAAAACCCCATGAGCGGCAATTGGTTATTGCGCACGGGCGATAGCGTGGTATGGTAGTGGGGTATGAAGCGAACCTACCAGCCCAAAAAGCGCAAACGCGCGCGATCACACGGTTTTCTTAAACGAAAGTCAACGGCCGGCGGCCGCGCGACACTCACGCGCCGCCGCCGCAAGGGCCGCACGCGTCTCTCGGCGTAGCGTATGCTCCCCAAGCGGCTGCGTTTGGGCTCTGCGGGCGTCAAAGAAGCGCTACAGAGAGGCTCCCGGCTCTCCGTAGGACCGTTTGCTGCGCGCCATGTACAGGGCGAGCCGCCGCTGCGGCTCGCGGTGGTAGTATCTAAGGGTGTTGCGCGCTCCGCGGTAGAGCGCAACCGACTACGGCGCGCGGCATACAGGCGCATCGCAGAGTTCACACTCCCCCGCGGCGGCTCACTCGTCCTCTTTGTGCGCAAAAACCAGTAACTCTTCATGCTGACGGTACTTATCACCCCTCTCTACAACCTGTTTGTCTTTCTTCTCTCGGTCGTGCCGGGCGGGAGCGCCGGGCTCGCCATAATTGCGCTCACGCTCCTCATGCGCATCGTGCTCTATCCGCTGTTTGCTTCGTCCATACGCACACAAATGGGCATGCAGGCGATGCAGGGCGAGATGGACGCGGTCAACAAAAAGTACAAAGACGACACCGAGGCGCTCACCCGCGCGCGCATCGAGCTTATGCGCCGCTATAAAGTCCGCCCGCTCTCGGCGGTCTTTGCACTCATCGTGCAATTTGGCCTCCTCATCTCTTTGTACTGGGCGCTCTTCCGCGAGGGCTTCCCCACCATCAACCAAACGCTCCTCTACTCGTTCGTGCACGCGCCCTCGGCGGTGAACACAGCATTCTTCGGGCTCAACTTGCTCGCACCCCGCGACCTTTTGCTCGCCGTGCTCGTCGCCGCCACGCAGTGGGCGGCGATTTATTTGACCCTCAAGCGCACCAACACGGGGCCGGTTGCGCCGGAGCAAGCGCAGGTACGCAGACTCCAGAGCGGCTTTATGCTCTGGAGCATGCCGGTCCTCATCGGCGTCATTTCCTTCTCCTTCCCCGGGGCGGTGGGGCTCTACTTCGTTGTGACCAACCTCTTTTCGGTCCTCCAGGAGTGGATAATCAGGCGACATTTTAAGATCCAAATAAACTAGTCGCGCCCATACTTCTAGTTTAGTATGGGCGCATGGACCCCGGCGCGCTCAAGACCTGTATCGAGCGGCTCCTCTCGTCGATGGGCGAGGAGGCGGAAGTTTCTGTGCGCGCCGATAAGCGCACCGTTGTTGATGTTTCAACAACTTCAGCCGAGCGGCTCATCGGCGCGGGCGGCGAGGCGCTGCGCGCGCTCAATCTGCTTGCACGCAAGCTTGTTGAACTTAAGCACGGCGAAGAGGCGGCGAACTTCATCGTCGACATCAACGGGTATCAGGAAAAGAAGCTCGAAGTGCTGCGTCAAAGCGCGCGCATGTTGGCACAGCGCGCGCGGCTGTTTAAACACGAGGTGGAGATGCCGCCCCAGAGCGCCTACGAGCGCCTTGTCGTGCACGAGTTGTTTGCGGAGGACCCAGAAATTGCGACCGAGAGCCGCGGCGAAGGCAAGTTCCGCCACATTGTTTTGAAATACACTACGCAAAAGTAGGCACTCAGGGTACGCATAATTTTCTGCTGAAAATTTGCTCAGTCTCGGCGCCAGTCGCGCCTGCGAAGCCCCTTCGTACCTACTTTTGCTTCGTTATTGTGTTATACGCACCGCCCACAGCGCGCGGTCGCCGCTTGTTATGTAGAGAAGATATCGCCCGTCCGGTGAGAGCGCCACCGACGCGATACTTGCCGGGTCGCCGCCGTCTTTGCCGGGCGTGGTGAGTGTTGTGCGCATCGACACATCGTAGGAGACAATCGAGTCCATGGGCGCGATGAGCCCGATGTGCCAAAGGTCGAGGAAGCTCCCCGTAGTATAGGTGAGCGCCGCCGCGCACCAGAGTGTGTTGGCGGGGCTCCACACGCACCGCTCGGGCGAGGGGTCGAAGGAAAGCTCGGTGTCGCGGCCTGTTTTAGTGTTGTGCGCATAGGTGATGGGGCCGCCGCCGGCGTCTGTTTGGTACACGACCTCGCTGAAATCCGGCGCCCCCGCCCCCGTGAGCCCCGGCGCGTACAACAGCGAGCGCACGGTGCCCGCTTTGGCATCGACGGAGAAGAGCATCCCCGGCACTCCGGCCGCTGAGTTCGTGCCCACGAGCAGCGTGCCCGCTGCGGGCCAAGAAAGGAGTACTTGCGTGAGCGGGAGCGAGAAGAGTTTTTTGGGCGAGGTGCCGTCGTAGTTTGCAATGTAGCCGTCCGCGCCCGCATTTGTGCGCAGCAGGTAGGCGGCTTGCACTCCGGAGGGCGAAAGTGCCACATCAAGCACATTGTCGGGGAGGAACTGGAGCCTGGTGGGCGCGCTCGTTGTGGCACCCGGGATGGCGAGCCCGACCGAGACCGTTTTGATGGTACCGCCGTCGAAGTACTGGAGCAGTGCCTGCGTGCCGCCGTGCGCAAACAGCGCGCGCTCAATGCCCGGGATAGTGGTGTTCGATACCGCCTTGGGGAGCGCGCCTTGGGAGTCGAGCATGAGATCAAATACGTGGCCGCTGTCTTGCATCACAAAGCGCGCGAGTGTTGTTGTAGGATGGAGCGTTTCTATCGACACAACCGCGGCGACCGGTCCGCCGCTGAGTTTGAATATCCTGTCGGTTGAGTTGGACGCAGTGGGGATGTTGGCACTCCCCGGCTGCTCGTTGACCGTGCCCACGGTGCCGCCGCTTTGGGCGCCGCTGCCGAAGGAGGAATTCTGTTGTTGCGCGGGTGAAGAGCGGCCCATCGAGGATAGTACGCCGAGCAGCACGGCCGCGCCGACGACGACGGCGCCGAGTATCCACCAAACATATGTCGGGATGCGGTTCATATCAGTTTGAAGTGACACACATAAAGATGGGGTTGTTGTTTTGGTCGGAGCCGGTCACGCGGATAGTCCCCTTGCAGGCGTCCTGTTGTTGTTGGGTCGGGAGCGAACCGGCGGGGACATTCACAGTATTGTTCGTGGGAGTTGTGTTGTTGCTGGAACTCTGCCCCCCGGATGCAGGTTGCCCCACCGTAGTTCCGCTCGGCGAACCGAGCGCCTGGTTGAAGGAAAGTATGGAGGGGTTGATAGTGTAGAGAACGATGAAGGGTGTCACCGCGATAGCGAGGCCCCAAAATACCGAGCGTACACGCGCCCACGCCTTGTCGTGGCTCGTGATAGACGTGCTCGAGAGATAAATCCGCACGCCGGAGACCGCGAGCATGACGACCGCAAATATCGCCATCACTATCACTCCCCACTTGAAGGCAAAGGAGAGATACTCGGCGGCCGAGGAGTATTGCGCGGGTGCGCCGGGCAGCGGCTCGAGCGCCGTGTAGGTGCACGTGCCCCCCTGGCAGTTGTTGGTGTTGAGAGGGGTGGTGCCATTGCCGCTTGCTTTATAAATAGTAATGTTTGTGCTCGCGGGCGTAGAAGGGGCGGTTGATGATTGGCAAAATGCTGAATTGTCGAGCACAACACATGATGTGCCGCTTGGGCAGGTGAAGCCCGTGCATGCGTCGGCGCTTGCCGAAAGCGGAATAAGCAACGGGAGCGCTATAAGAAGTGGGAGAAATTTTTTCATATACCGAAGAATGAGGAGAGGCCGTTGGTTTGACCAAAGAGTATGGTGAGCGCCGCGGAGGCGTTTTGGACAAACTGATTGCTGCGCGTGTTCTGTATCGCAACACTCAGCTGGGCCTGCCCGGCGCCGGCGCCACTTTGACGCAAGGTAAGTATGCCGCGTTGTGCGTCGGGCCCGGAAATAGGCTCGCTGTTGAGCTGCCAATCGTACGAGAGCGCACCCCCGCGCGCGGAGGCGCTGTCAAAGTAGAAGGGTTCGGCCTTGACCGTAATTTCTTTTGCATTGAGCGCGATGTTTGCCGGGATGGTGCGGTCGTAGACCACGCCGCGCAGCGCGTCGCTCTCGTATATGTACACCGCAGGGTTTTGTGCGGGGATAGAAATCTCGCCGCGGGCGACTTTGAGTGTGCCGTCATAGACGTCGACGCTGATATCCTCCTGTGCTTGGAGCTCGTCGCCCGCGAGCACAAGCGTGCTGCGCCCCGTGCCGGAGGATGCGGTGAGCGGCGTATCGCCCTCGCTCCAGTGGTAGGAAAGTTGGTTTGAAGGCACGCGGCTGCTCCCCTCAAACACAATCGGATACGCGACGACCCGCAGGGTCGAGCCCGCCGAGTACATCGCCTTGCCGCGATAAAACGGTGGCACGGTCGTTTGTGCCTCCCACAGCAGGTTGACTTGCGACGGGTTGAAGACAAATTCATGTACGATAGTGCCCTGCGTTGCGGAGTCGACGGTCACATCAATGACGGTGCGCGTACCCAAGGGTCCGACCGCAAAGGTATACGTGCTCTGCCCTATCCCCTGGCTTGCAACGGTACCGTTTTGCCGCCACGTAATGTTAGCGTCGCCGACAAAGCCGCCCACACCCTGCACTTCTATCTCGACTGTCTGGTTGGGCAGGGGCGTTTCGGGTGCGACGACGTACTGCACCGGGTCGGGCACCGCCTGCGCGAGCGCATACGCCGGCACGAGGCCGAGCACCAATAGAAGTATGTAAAGAGTGTTACGCATACTGCATTTCAGCGTCGCCCGCTTCTTCGAGAGCGCGTTGTGTTTTGCGGTCTTGCCACCATGTGTACACCGCGGCTCCGGTCCACGTCGGAAGAAACGGCAGAACCCCGCCGAGGATAGCGCCCCCCACGGCCCACGGGTAGAATGAGCCGCTATAAAACCACAGCCCGCCCAAAAATGCGCCGCCGCCCAAATCGAGCGCAACATTTATCACTTCGCTGAGCCCCCCGCCTGTGACGGCGAGTGCACCCGCGACTAATGTCCCCACAATCGGAATCCAACCGATGGCAAACGTGCTGCCCATGATGCCTGCGCTGAGGACAAGAAAGAAAAATCCTTTCATAACATCAAGCACCACTCCGCTCGTGATAATAAACAATCCTTTCATACTATTGTGCGTAGCCTTCTTGCTTGGCGCGGCGGATTGCGAGCACCTGGCTCGGGTCGCTCGTGATTATCTGGTCTTCGGTGTAGGATGCGATGACTTTAATCGCGACGTGTTTGAGCCCCGCGAAGAAGATACCCTCCCCCACGTCGCTCTCAAGGAGGAGGTACTTTTCTTCGTCCGAGAGGTTAAATGTTTTCTGCACATTGTCGATAGAGGTCGGCGACTGTTTGAGCAAAATTTGTATCGACGAGTTGGTAATCATCGGCAAGCCGTACGGTGATTTCAAAAAGTCGTCGACGTCCTGCGTAATCGTCGCAAGGCCGAGGTAGTACTTGCGGCCGCGCTTGGCCATCCCGTAGAGGAAGCTCGCGGTGTCCTCGCTCTTCATCATCCACCACGCCTCGTCGATGACCAACAAGCGCTTCTTGAGATTTTTGCGCACGGCGTTCCAGATGTAGTGGGTAATAAGATACATCGCAACCGGCTTGAGGTCGTCCTCCATGTCGCGCACCGAGAAGACGACGAAGCGTTTGTTGAGGTCGACGTTGGTCGGCTGGTTGATGAAGCCCGACCATGTGCCCTTGGTGTACTTGCTGAGGCGCTGCACCAAGGACTCGCTCCCCTGCATGCCTGCGAGCACGAGCTCAAAGTCGCTTAAGAGCGGCGGCTCTATTTCGGCAAAGTTGGAGTCGACCGTAATATCTTTGAGCGCGTAGGTTTCGGTGATGGCTTTGTCGATGATGGCGTCCTCCTCGGGCGTGAGACCGCCGAGCATAATGCGGAAGAGTCCGACGAGCGCGACAATGTTGGAGCGCAGCACGTCGGCGGCCGACTCGTCCTCCCGCGGCGCGGCCAGGTCAAACGGGTTGATGTGGTGCTCGGAGTTCAAAGAGATGTTGAAGTAGCGGCCGCCGACCGTCTGCGCCAAAAACTCGTACTCGCGCTCGGGGTCGATGACGATAACCTCGGTGTCGAACATGAGCGTACGCAAAATTTCGAGTTTGGTCGCATATGACTTGCCGGAGCCCGACTTGGCAAAGATGACCGAGTTGTAGTTTTCGAGCGAGAAGCGGTCAAACAACACGAGCGAGGCGTTGTGGCGGTTGACCCCGTAGAGAATGCCTTTGTCGGAGGTGAGATCAAAGGACACAAACGGGAAGATTGAGGAGAGCGGCGATGAGTTGAGTTTTGAGTGCACTTTCAGTTCGTCTTGCGAGAGCGGCAACACCGAGCGGAAGCCTTGCTCTTGCTGGAAGAGCGCCGGCTTGACGTACACGAGGCGGCTTTCCAGCATCGACTTTATCTCGCTTTCAAGTTTATTGAGCTCCTCGAGGTCTTGCCCGTAGATGGTGATGTACACACCGACGTCGAAGATGCGCTCCTGGGCCTGTTGGAGCTGGTCGCGCAACTGTTCGAGGTCGCGGTACGCGGTGTCGAGGACCGGATCGCGCACGAGACCCTTCTCCTCCCTGCTCATAATCTGACTCTGCACCTCGGCGACCTTTTTTTGGAACTTGCGGAGGATTTCCGAGGAGTCTATAGGGTGCACGAATATAGAGATGTCGAGCACGCGGTCGAGATTGATAACCGGCGCAAACCATGAGTCGGAGAGCACGCGCGGGTAAGACATAACAAAGAACGTCCGCGCGATTTTGTCGCCTAAATTGAGCTCCCGCGGCGTAATTTTGAGCGCGGAGGGCGCGATAACGTCCTGCAGCTCGAGCACTCCCTGCTTGTATATCTGCTCGGGCAAAATGGGCGCCAAGGTGGGCGCGGGCTTGGGTGCGGATTTAAATATATCGAGGAGTGCCATGGCTAGTGTGCAGCTGCGGCGGCCTGTTGGACCTGTAGGGGCTTTTCGAGCTCGCCGGGATTGAAGAGTTTGTAGAAGAGTTCAATGACCTCCTCGGTGCCCAAGTTGACGACGCGCACGCCGGTGCGCACCAAACCCTGTTCGATGACACTGATGCGCTGCTCGAGTTGTGTGCGGTACTGCTCGAAGAGCTCGTCAGTCACCGGCTTTTGCGAGGACTCGTTGCCGGGGATGAGGGAGGATAGCGCGCCGCGCGCAATGGGCGCCGGGTCGTAGGGCACGACGATGAAGAAGTTTTTGGCCATAATATCCGCGCGCTGCGTAAAATCTTTAATGAACGCGATGTACTCGCGTATCTGGATCTTCATCAGGTCGTCGAGCTCTGCGGCGAGCCGGCCTTCCAAGAGCGCGATGTAGGGGCGGATGTCGAGCTCGCGGCTCTGGATAAAAAATTGCACCGCAAACTCAAGCGAGTTGAGGAAGTTTTGAAACTGCGCAATTATCGCGGCCTGCTCGTCGACGCTTTTGAGTGCGAGGTTGATGGACGAGGCCATGAGGAGCGCGCGCAGCGAGCCGTCCTTGAGGATGATGATGCCGTCGCGCACCTCTTTGATAGGGACGAAGTCCTGCGTGCCTTTTGATTTTGGTGCTTGATCAGCCATACAATTTTCCGTACATCAAATAGCGAGCCCGCCGCGTGACCGGTTTTCTTGGTCTTTGATATTGAGCGACCATGAAAGGTCGCGCAGCTTGCTCTGCGAGAGCCGCGGCACAAGCTGGGTGAGCGGGGCGGGCGCCTGAGCCGCTTGTGTGGCCTTCTGCTCGCGCTGCTTCCAGAGGTAGAGCTTGTTGCCGAGCGTGTAGGAGATAGCGTGCTCGAGCGCCACAATAAACGGGCGGCCGTTGACCTGGTAGAAGGCGAGCGCGAGCGCAAACGCTATGACCGGTATCCCCAAAATAACCGTCAGATAGAATGGCAGGAGGGTAAAAAACAGCAGCAGCAACCCTCCCCCGCCCGCGAGATAGATAAACTGCTTGAGCGTGAGCGGTCCGAAGATCTTGTCCTCTACTTCTATAAATTGAGGGACTTGGTACTGCATCACCCTAAATTATACAGGGCGTTTCCGCCGTAGGCGGAAACAAAGTGTGAAAGTCGATGCTACGGCTCGACGGGCTCGCGATACGGGTCAGTCGCGTATGTGGCAGTCTTCTGCGTAAGCATTTCTTGTGCGAGCGGCGAGGCGGGTGCTTTGGGGAGTGCGGTTGTGGGCCCCACAATGGCCACTTTGGGCGTGGGGGCTACGGGCGCTGCACCCACTCCGCTCCTCACTGCCTCCTGCGGAGTCGCGTTGAGGGGCTCCGTGGGTGCAGCGCCTTCTGCCGGCTTCTTCATATTTTCCCGGATGGGCAGGAAGACGGTGTCGTTGAGTTCTTTGGCGAGCGTTTCGCTCATCTCTTTGGGGGTGTTGAGCTTCTCGCTCAAGTGCGCGGGGAAGGTGTCTAGCGGCGTGAAGCCGAGCATGACCATGAGCACTTCATCCTCCAGCTCCCCTATTTGGTCGATGTGGAGGCGGTTGCGTGTACCTATCTCCCGGATTTTTGTGCTCATGTCGGCCGAGGCGATAGCGTCGCGCACGTTTTGCGGAAGCTGTGCCATCCGGGTCATTATTTTTTGTTCGATATCTTGCTCCATACTTGTATGCTATCACCTAGCGAAGCGAGCGAAAAGAAAACTTTCTTTTCCGAGCGAGCGACGGTGATATGAGAGCCGAAGGCTGCTCTTACTCCGCCGCTTCGCGGTACGGGTAGTCCTCTTCTTTCGGCGGCGCGGGTTTTGCGGCTGCGGGTGCGGCGGGCGGCGGCGGAGTGGTGTTGTCGTTGTTCGGGGTGACCATCTTGCTGCGGTCCTCAAAGCGCGCCGCGCGGTCAGCGGGCAATGAGGGCTCGGTCGTAGCGAGTTTGGTCGCGACCGCGCCGGCGCGGATTTGCTCGGCCGCTTTAAGCACGGCGTCTTTTATCGGCCCGTTCCCGTTTTGTTTGCGGAGTGCCGAAAATTCTGCGCTCGTGTCTCGCGCCATCTGCTTTACATTTTTCTTCTGCTCCTTGAGGTACTTGAGTATGCGGTCGGTCGCCGAGGTGTCGATACCGGTCGCGCGCGGAGCCATCGGCGCCGGCGCCGTAGCGGGAGGCGCTACCGGTTGCGGCGGGCGCTGCGGGAGGCGCACCGACTGTTGCACCACTACCGGCCGCGCTTGCTGACCTTGCTGTTGCCCTTGAGCTTGCGCGCCCGCGGAACCCTGCTGACCTTGTTGGCCCGCGTTTTGTGCCGCGCCTACTGTTGCGGCTTGCGGTTGTTGTCTGGTTTGCACCGCAAAGCGGCTCTCTTTCATAGGCCGGCGGGTGTAGTCGAGTGGAACTCCTTGCGGGAGCACAGCGCGCGCGGCTTCCCCGCCGCGCTTAAGTTCCTTGGCGGTGCCTCTCCAGAGCGTACTCAATACCGGAATATTGCGCGGATCGTACGTGCGGTTGGCCAGATATTCGGAGCGCGGACCGCCCGTAAAGCGGTTAGTGATATTGCCGCCGAGTCCCAGAGTCAAACGCCCCGCCAAGCCGGCCACCCCGCCGGTGATGGCGCCGAGACCCCACTTCTGGAAGGCGCTCGCCGCCGTGGCGCCCTGTTTGACCACGTGGTCGGCGGCCGAGAGCGCGATGTATGTCGTCGCGAGTATAAAACCCATGCGAATACCCATGTTGGCGACATTTGCGCCGAGAGTAACGACGAAATCTGCCGAAGAGCCGACACTAAAAGGGTTAGAAGCGTTGAGTTTGGTGAGGAATATCGTCTGGAGCCAGAAGCAGAAGAGAAACACTGCCGGGTACGCCGAGTAGCGCACCAACAACTGCAGCCAGCGGTCAAAATATTCTTCGAAGTGCGGTGTCGCCTTGGCCACAAACGCCAAGGGCGAAGCCACAAGCAGGAACCACAGCCCCGCAACCCGCATGATGAACTTCGCCCCCGCAAAGAGGAACGATGCCGCAAGGAGTGCAAACATGATGCCCGCCATAATATAGAGGAACGACGTCGCGATAACACTTTGTCCTGCGAGTGCGGCATTTGTCTGAGCAAACTGCTGGAAACCACCCGTGCTAAAGAGCGTTTGGATGCCCAAACTTTGCATGATGGCGCCGGTGAGGTCTTTAGCCTGCGCGTTTGCAAGCGCATTGCCAAGTTGATTGTTGACGAATCCTGCACCAGAAGTAATCGCTCCCGCAGATCCCGTCGAAGGGATGGCGTTATAAAATTGCACCGCCATAATATTCCCCGCGTCTATCACAATGCGTGTTGCAAAGAAGCTGAAGTTCACCAAAAGCGCCATCACGATGACCATCGCGAGCATGCGGGTCGTGTTGACCGTCTCGGCTTTGAGCATCACCGTCCACCCCAAGTAGAGCAGAATAAAGACAAAGAGCATGTTGGCGATGTCGCGCACCTGCGTCCACCCGAGGGATAAAAAGCTCTGCGCGTACGCGGCGGTATTCAGCGCCACTTGCACCGCAACGTCAAAGAAGAGTGCACACACATACGCGATAGAGCCAAAGATGCCGACCATGACGAGGTATACAACCCCGGTGATGCAGCTACTGATGTTGCTGCAGAAATCAGGTGTGCTGACTGTTGTAACTGGAGTGTTGTTTGGTGTACCAGCGTTTATACCAGAGCCCACGGTAAAGCTGCCTGAAGGCTCTGCAAACACAGGCACATCTGCTGCGTACGCCACGAGCGGCGAGAGCAAAAGGAAAAGTGTTATGATTGTCAGGATTTTCTTCATGGCGTTGTGGCGTAGCATTGGCTGAGACTGTCGGTTGCAGAGGCGTTGAGACCACTGAGTTGTGCTTGGAGCGTCGTGCGGTTTTGCTGCTCGGTCGTCACGTCGATTTGGAGGATGAGCTTGCCCGAGTTCTGCGCGGCCGTGTAGTCTGCGGCCACAGCTTGCACGGTGGCGGTCGAAGAGATGTTCAGCACGCGGTTTTGCAGAGTTTCCAGCAGCGCGATAGAGGCGTTGGCGCGCATGATGTCGTTGTTGAGCGTGTCTATTTGCGCGTCAAAGGAGTGGAGATTGAGGAGCATTTGCTGCGCCTGTGTCTGCGCTGCCCCCTGCTTTTGAGAGCTCGAGGTCGAGGACGCGAGCGTGCTCCAGCAGTTGGCCGTGCTCTGCAGTTGGCTCTGCATACTCTCGATGTCTTGGATGCTCCCCTGCGCGATTTGTCCGAACTGCTGTGCGAGCTGGCCTTTGCCCTGCATGTCGGTGAGCAGTGCTTGACCCGAAGACTGCGCCTGTTGTTGGTCGGGGGTGAGGAAGTTGGCCGAATACCCGCCCTGCCCCGAGAGGTTGGAGAGTCCGCCGTAGAGCGTGCGCACCATGAGCTGAGTGATGAGCGCCGAAATAATTGCATCGAAGCTCCCCGACACGCCCGCGGCGGAGAGCGTGTCTTGCGAAACCTTGAGTGTATTTGAAATAGAGTCCTGGATGGTCGCGCCTGGGGTCACAATTTTGCTGTCACATACCCGGAAGAGTCCGGTACCCACTGTGCCGGAGTTGTCGGGCACTGCCGTAACCGACTTGCCCTGCGTGTTGGAGGGCGGTGCGCTTTCGGTGGTGCAGTTGCTGTCTTGGGTGTAGGAGAGGAAGCCCTTGCCATAATTGAGCTCCTGCTGCTTTTGACCGACCGCTTGTTGCTGCGCGTACACGAGCCCCGCTTGCGCATATGCAAAGGCACCGTAGGGGTTGTTGGTCGGCACGGTCGTAAAGCGCAGAAGCCCGCCCCAGCCGCCGGCGGAAAAGTTGCCGTTGATAAACGCGTTCGCGTTTTTAATGACCCCGGTGAGCGAGCAAGTCATTGCGTTGCGCCGCGCGTAACTTTGTGCGATGGCGATGCGTATTTGCGTTTGGAACGGCGAGCACAGGAAGGAGAGCGCCGAGCCGCGGATATACTCGCCCGCCGCCTGGTCGGCGACGTTCGTAAAGAACTTATTGAAATTTTGCACGAAGGAGGGGCTCCCGTTAAAGCCGGAGTTAATCCAGTTGACCACACTTGCGGTAATTTGCTGGAGCGCGGCCTTGGCAATGGTGCGTGCGATGCAGTTGAGGAAGTTATTGCGCACCGCTTCGTCGGTGAGTTGTGCGCTCGCAATGGCGTTGCCCGCCACAGAGTTGACCTGCACCGCGGCAATCGCGGTGGGGAGGCTGCTGAGAATGCCGCCGGTTGCTCCGCCCGTGAGCGAGCTGGAGAGCAACCCCGCGGTGCACAGCGCGGTGCCGATGCCGACGACCCCGAGCGCCGCGCCTATCCCCGCACCGCTGTTTGAGTTGCCCGCGGAGGCACCCCCACCGCTGCCGAGCACCGACACCGTGCCGCCTATCGAGCCGTTGTTGAGTTGATTGATGGCTTTGGGGTTGAAGGAGGCCCCTCCTCCGCCGACCGCGCCCCCGCCGGTTGTTGTGTCGAGCCACTGTGCGCCGGTGCTCGAGGCAACCTGGATGGTGGGGAGCGGTACGCTCCCGCCGCCGAGGCTTACGTTTCCTCCGGTGCCCAAACCATTGGTGCCGGTTTCTTGCCCGACCGGTGCAGGGATGTTGCCCCCCGTCGTGCCCCCGCCGCCACTACTTATAGAGCGGTTGGCGCCCTGTCCGAAGGTGCCGGTTTGCTGTGCCGAGGGCGCCGCGCCCGAGAAAAACATCCACCACAACACCCCCACGAGGAGCACAAGCGCCAGCGCGGAGAGGACTATGATGAGTATTCGTTTGGTCATTGCGACAGGAAAAGAGCCCACGAGGCACCCGGCTCGTCCTTGCTAAAAAGTATACCGTCCTTATTAAACTGCTGCGCCACTGTTGTGAATTCGCTCTGTGTCTGGGTTTGCAGCTGCTCGTAGTGCTGGAGCCCTGCGAGCCCGCGCAGTGGGTCGCTCGTGACCGCGAGCATGTCCGCGTACGTCGCACTCATCGCGGCGAAGTTGTTGGCGATGGAGAGTGCGAGCGGAGCGAGCGTTGTGGGCACGGGGAGCGCTATAACTTGCGCGGCGATGTCTTTGTACGCCGCCGCCATAGGCTTCAGGGGGTCGAGCTTACCGGTGTCTTGGTAGTCGACCGCGTAGCCGACCGACAGGTACGTGTCTTGCGCGCTCGCTTGTGGGTGGGCGGCGATGATGCGCATCACACCGTTGCCCCACGCGCGCATGGTGTCTTTGGAGGCCGCCGCAGCCGTTATGTCCGCCTGCGTGTAGGGGGGTGCGGGCGCGGTTGAGTCGATTTGGGAGAGCGCGGAGCTGATGAGTTTGTCTTGCGTAGGCAAATCCTGCCCCAATCCTTGCGCACTTGCCGCGGAGAGGTTTACAAGGAGACTGCGCGAGACGCTCGAGGTCAGGTTGTGGCTCTGTGCGGCGGTCAGCAGTGCATCGGTCGTCGATTGGTCGGGCGCTTGGGGCAAGTTGGGCGCTTGGGCCTGCACGTCTTCTAGCGAATTTTGCCAGTCGCTACTTGCGGCCGCACCAGGGGTATCGGTCGATGCAAGGCTCCCCGGCACAATAGGGCGTGTGAGCGCCCAGGCGCCGAGCACGAGCCCTCCGGCTGCGACCACGGAGAACGCCATAGAGCCGAATTGCGTGGAGGGCAAGTAGGCGCGCAGGCTCATAAGTAAATTATACTGTATATATGCAACGCACTTTTCGGCTCACCCTCGTACTTTTGATTGGCGTAGCGGGGTTTTTGATGCCCGCGGTCGCGTCGGCGCAAGTTTCGCCGATATTTTCTTTCGGCGGGACGGTGATTACCGAGAATTTTTGCATCCATGGAGCCATCAACATCATCATCAAGCCCGCCGGGTTTTTCCCTATCTCCTACGTATGGGGTCCGACAACGGTTTCTGTCCCTCCGGCACCGCTCATCCACCCGGGTCAGCAAGTGCTCGGCCTCGCGGCACCCATACCTATCCTCTGTATAGGTTTTGGACTCCATCCGCCGGTGTGGGCGGGCTTCCAGGTGCTCTATGGCGGCGCATCTTCGCCGCTTGATGTGGGGCTCAGTAGTCTGGGGATCTAGCGGCTGAGTTCGAGCCACACTTCAAGCGGCACATCCTCCGCCCGCGCTTGTACAGATACTCCAACATTCTTGAGAATGTTGGAGTATTCTTTTCCAAGGTTGTTGAGGAGGAATTTGCGCTTGGAGGAGAAGCCGCGCTTC
>JAGWLV010000056.1 GCA_028864875.1 Patescibacteria group bacterium | reverse complement strand
TGAAACATTCGAACCATTATTATGTTTATGAAGCCTATCCTTAAGATTATTGCTGTAGCCGACATAAAATCGGTTGTACCCAATACTTTTTAAAATATAAACGAAATGCATAATTTAGATTGAGACCACCCATCGCCTACGGCGAGGCCCCGCCAAAGGCGGTGGTCTGCCACTCATCGCCTGCGGAGAGATCCCGCCTGTGGCGGTGACTCTCCAATGCAAGCACAATAACCCATTTTAGCGTTGTATACTATTAATTGAATATGGCGGGCGAGGAACATCACATCTCCTGGATCGTCACGACGCACAATCACTCCGAGCGCAGCGTTGACTGGTATTGGGCTTTGGGGCTCGTGGTGGCGGTGGCCGCGGCGGCTTGTATCTGGTTTGGCGACTTTCTTTTTGCGCTTATGTTGCTCATAGGCGGCTTTTGTGTGGGGTTTTTGGCGGCGCGCGGGCCGCGCGAGCACCAAGTTGCCGTGACCGAGCGCGGCATCAACATCGACGGCACGCTCTACCGCTGGAGCGGCGTGAAGAGTTTTTGGGTCGAGCGCGACATGGCGGCGCCGCATCTTTTTTTGACGCTTAGCGGTTTTCTCACGCCGCACCTCATGCTCCGGCTTGACGACCACGGCCAGGCAGAGGCCGTGCGCGCGCACCTCATCCGCTTCGTTAATGAAGAAGAGCAGGCGCCGCACGTGGGTGAACACATCGCGCAAATGCTCGGTTTGTGACCCGCCTCGCCGAAGACGTCGAGTCGAGGCGGGTATAAAACTTTACTTAAGTAACTTTCTAAGTTACTTTTCTTAGACGCTCCCGTAGTTCAACGGATAGAATGCAAGCTTGCGGAGCTTGTGATCCAGGTTCGATTCCTGGCGGGGGCACCGGTCTTGGGCGTGAACGCGGATTTCGGAGCTCTCGTCGTTCAATGGATAGGATGCCTCCCTCCGAAGGAGGCGATGCAGGTTCGATTCCTGCCGAGAGCACAAAAACTGCTTTTTGTGCGTGCAGGAATCGAAAGGACAAGCATGTGCCGAAGGCACGCGCAGTCCTGTACGGCTCACGTAGGGAGAGATTCCTGCCGAGAGCACAAAAACTGCTTTT
>JAGWLV010000055.1 GCA_028864875.1 Patescibacteria group bacterium | reverse complement strand
CTCATTCGTTCGCCTAATGTTCGCCCAGTCAATGCCCGCGCCAGTCAGCAACAATGTTGCTGTAACATTTCGTGAATGGCACGGCGCAATTATTTGCACAATGGGAGTTGACACGCACGGCTGGCGCGTCGTATGCATATGTTATCAACGCAATCCCGCGTTGACCATATGGAGTCACTACAATGGCAAAAAAGCCATCCACCACCAACAGCGCCGAGGCGACGATTACCGTCGTCCTACCCGCTGACTTTTCTATCTCCGCACACGGCCACACGCTCGATGCCAACACCCTTTCGGGTATGTCGGCAAAGGCGGTCGCCTATCTCGTCGCCAACGGCTACAAGCAGTCATTGACCGACGCGGCTGCCTTTACGAAAGAGCAGAAGGAAGGCAAGAGCGCTGCGGAGGTCGAGGCCCTCGCGTCGTCCAAGCGCGAGTCGCGTCACACCGCCATTCTCGGCGGGGACGTTGGCGCGGTTGTCGGATCGCGTGCGACACCAATCGAGAAGTTCATGCGCGACGTTGCGCATGAGCGCATTCGGGCCATCGCGACTGCGAAAGGCGTCAAGATGCCCAAGGGCGACGTGCTCAAGGCGGCGGTCGAGAAAATCATGGCCCGCGACAATGCGGACATCAAGGCCGAGGCCGAAGCCCGTATGTCGGCTGCGAAGGCTGCAGCGGCGGATGCCGGCGACTTGCTCGGCTAACCGTCCCGCACAACACACCACGCGACAGGCCCCCGCCCTACTCGGCGGGGGTTTTGCTTTGTGCGTGGCGTGGCGCGGGCACACGCATGGCGCAGCGAGCGTAATGTGCGGGGTGTTGTACGTCCCGTATATCGTCCCGGCCATGCATGCGTCAGACCAGTCAATGTGGCCCCAATGACTCGGCACATCTTCGGAAATACGAAGGTGGGACCAAAAAAATCGACCCCCTACCTTCTATCTTATTCAAATTATATATATTTACAGATAAGGGGAGAGGGTCACGACGCGGCCCACCTTTAGGGGGAACGGCCAACATATGCCCGGAACCACATGCGGGACATACAACCGTAGGGTACAATACGCCACACCACCACCAGCGGAGCCACGCCACACCCCGCACCA
>JAGWLV010000054.1 GCA_028864875.1 Patescibacteria group bacterium | reverse complement strand
CACCACCTCCTCGACCCCGAGCTCATGGGCAACCGCTTTCGTAAATGCAGTCTTCCCCGCGCCAAGCTCGCCGGAGAGAGTGACGAGCATAGCGCTGTCAGTGCGCGGCTTCCACGCGCCCGCGACCTCGCGCGCGCCTTGCTCAAATTCCGCTAAGCTACGGGCAACCGTTTCCATGTGAGCAGTGTACTACTAAAACGAAAGTGCCTGTCGAGGATCCTGAGATCCAAGACAGGCACTGGGGTGGTAATTACCAGCCGGGCCAGCCGAGCGAGTAGCGAGCATGTACGCCATGCCCCACAAAAACGCTCAATTGAGAATACGCCCCGGGCGCATACCCGACACCCATGGGTCCGTAGGCCGTATACGGCACCACGCCGTAGTACGGGACAGGCGGGGCGTACGAGCCGTACCCGTACGGCATGACGGACGCTGCTGCCACGCCGGCAAACTGGTTCGGGCACGGCCCGGGAGTAACGGGTTCGTCAGGCATCTCCTGCTTGACCCAGTACCCACTGATGCCCGAGACGATCCAGCAGGACGCTAGCCAGTAGCCATCGGCTAGTTGCTCCGGCGCTGGCAGCGAGATTCCCGGCATATTGCCGACCGTCGGGCCGCCCCCGAAGTGAGCCGGCGCCGGATTGAATCCGCACCCGGCGAGCATGGCCGCAACAAAGACCATGCCCCGTACGCGAGAGATTGCCTTCAACATGGCCGAAGCCTCCCTAGGGTTCCAAGGTTCAAGCTTTTCTATACCTTTTTATCATATTTAAACGCACTTGTCAAGGTATCTCGCGGCGGCCTTCCTGCGGGAAGTGCTATTATGCAAGGCAATGGATTTGCCTTTCGACACGACTAGCGAAGATGCAAAGCTCGCCGAGATCCGGCGGCGCGAAGAAGAAGACGTTGCCCGCATTCTTTCTAGCAAGTACGGCACCCAGTATGCCGATCTCTCGATGGTGCAGATCGACGCCGAAGCGCTCCGCACCATCCCCGAAAAGGAGGCGCGCGCGGCGGAGGCGGCCGCCTTCGCCAAAAACGCGCACGCGCTCTCGCTTGCGCTGCGCAACCCCAATACTCCGGCGTTCGCCAAGCTCCAGCAGGAGCTCCAGGCGCGCGGCTT
>JAGWLV010000053.1 GCA_028864875.1 Patescibacteria group bacterium | reverse complement strand
CAGGAAATATTAGCACAGGAAAACAAAAAACTTTGACTAATTAAGTCAAAGTTTTTATAGGCCACTTTGGCCGCACTCGCCTGCTGTTGCTGCAAGCGAGTACGGCGGCCAAAGAAGCGCCACCGCACCCGGGGGGGCGGCCATGTTATGTGGATGGCGGCTAGTGGAGCCGCCGAGCGCGCCGCCGCTTGGGAATACGCTCGCCGCGGTGGCGGGCCACCCCCTCCACGGCCCTGCGCTCGATCTCCGCCACGATCTTGGCCGGCACCCCGGCCAGGCCATGCCCCTCGAGCTTTGCGCTAGGGGCCCTGCTGATGCCGTACTGCATGCGAGCCGCGGCCTCCTCGTTGGTGCCGCCGGGATTTTCTGCCAAACGTTTGCGCGCCATGGTGTCCTCTCGATGTCGGGGTCCGTCCCCGCAATGCTGTGAATGGCGTGAACTGTCGAATCAGCGGCGATCCTGCCGCCTTTTCGTCTGGCGGCGCTTGGCCTTGTGGCCGGGCCGCCCCTCCTTGTCCTCCTTCTGCGGCAGGGCGGCCTCCTTCTCGAGGATACGGAAGTCCACGCGCCGGTTGTGCGCCCGCGCCTCCTCGTTGTGGCGCGGGTCCAAGGGCTCGGTTGCGCCGTAGCCCTTGGCAATGAGCCGCTCGGGGGCCACCCCGCAGAGCTCCAGGAACTCCTTGAGGGTCTCCGCACGCTGCTCTGTCAGCGCCAGGTAGTGGGACGGGTCGCCACGCTCGTCGGCGTGCACGGCGATCTCAACCCTCTTCAGCTCCGGGTGGTGCCGGAGGTACGAGGCCAGCTCACCGAGCGGGCCGGAGCTCTTGGGATTGAGCGCAGAGCTGTCGAGCTCGAAGTAGATCTTGCCCTGCACCCAGATCTGCCCCTCCTTCTCCCCGATCACGAAGCCCTTGGCCGAGGCGCCCGGGCAGGCCGCCAACAGCGCAAGTAGCACAAACAGAATCCTCTTCATCTTTCCTCCTCGGGCACCGTGGCCCCTGTGGTTAAAAGGACAATATCACTCCTTCGGCTCTTTTGTCAACGGTTGACAGGTGCTCTTTTTTTCGTTATACTTCGTTCGTTAATCCGTTTAAATCCTTAATAAATCTGTTTAAATCTGTATTATGTACGAATTAAAAAAACTAGCCAAATCTCA
>JAGWLV010000052.1 GCA_028864875.1 Patescibacteria group bacterium | reverse complement strand
CGCCTTTTCGCAAACAAATAACTGTTATCTGTTCGTAATGTTTGGCAAACTCCTCTATCCATCGGACAAAAAAGCCGAGTACCGGATCGTTGGTATCAACCGCCTGTGTGCAAATGAGAAGTTTCATAGCGTTTGTACCCACGCGGCGGCCCACTCCTTGGCCGATGGGAGGTGTAGGAGCAACTTCCCTTTCGCGCCCGCACGCAGTGCGTCGACGAGCGCGGGCGCGAGCTGCGGGCGGTGCTCCACCACTGTCGCACCCGCCTCGCGCGCCACGCCTACGTCGGGCGCAACGACCGGGCAGCCCGCCGCGAGTGCCTCGACCATTGCCGCCCCGTACCCCTCGTACCATGAGGTCACCACCATTACGTCGGCAATTTTGTAGAGCGAGGCGATGTCGCTGCGGTGCCCGAGGAATGCCACATGGCTCCAGAGGCCCTGCTCGCGCGCGAGGTCTTGCAAAAGTTGCATGCGCGACCCTTGCCCCGCGATAAGGAGCCCCGCTTCGGGGAATGCGCGCAGCACCGCGGGCATGAGGCGTATGGCTTCCTCCGGATTCTTCTCCCCTTCGAGGCGCCCGGCCCACAGGATGAGTTTGGAGAAGTGGGCGAAGGGCTTTTTGTCCGCCTTGGGTGCTGCATGTACTGCCTCAATATCTATATAGACCGGCAGCACAACAATAGGCGCTGTAATTCCCATTGCTTCAACTTGCGATTTTATTTTTGGCGATACAGCACGGACCGAGTGCGCAAAACCCAGGTTGATGCGCGCAAAAAGCCGCCTCCACAGCGACTGTGCACTCAAGTCGGTGTGCACTTGGATGTTGAGCCGCCCGCCAAAAAATTGCACGAGGTGGTGCGCGAGGTGCCCGCGGAAGAACGGGTCTTGGGCGGTCACGACATCAAAGCGCCCCGCGCGCGCTATTTTTAAAATCTTCAACAGAGAATCGTGGGGCCAGCATACGACCACAAGTTCCTCGACCGCCGCGCGCTGTAACTCATAGCGCGGGTGGCCCGCTTTGAAGGACCTGTCGCCTGTAATCATGAGGACGTTCATATTTTTTTGAGAAGTCTGTACCACGTGGCGCATGATATGTCGGGCGAAAAGGCCGCGGCCGCAGCTTTGGCCGCGCGCGCGAGCTCGCGCGCTTTGCCCTTGTGGGCGAG
>JAGWLV010000051.1 GCA_028864875.1 Patescibacteria group bacterium | reverse complement strand
GGCAGATTTTTACTCTCGCCAAAACGCTTCATTACCACCACTTATAACACGAGCAGCACTATACGAGCAAGCGGGCTTAGGCACTGCGGCGACATACACCGGCACCGTCGAGCAAAACCAGAAGCTCTTACAGTCACTCCAAGCCAAGCTCGGGTGTTTTGTGCAAATTTCGACGACCTCCCCTACCACCCCAAACGCCTCGGCAGCCCAATCTTCGAGCACCACAGCGCCCGACAACACCTCAAATCTACCAACAGCGGCACAACTCGCCGCGCGTCTCGCGCCGGTTGCGTTCACCGTGTCGTACCCGACAGAAGGCATGTTCCGCTACGTTGGCGATTACGGCAACACTATTTTAAAACGTGTCGGCACCACTATTTACGATTTCACGATTGCCGACCCAACTTTTGTGCCAAACATTCAAGCCCAAGGCAATGCGGGCGTGCAAGCCCAATTCGCCATTGCCTACCTCAACCAAAACTACGGGATAAATTGGAATTCACTCCCTCAATACAACCCGGGCGATCTGCAAAGCCAGTACCAGCCCGCGCTCACTGCGCTTGGTTTAGCGCCGGGGCAACGTCTCACGTTTACGCATCTTACAGACTTTAAACAGTTCCTCGCCCTCGGCACAAACAACGCTGCAGGAGCGCAGACCGCGACCATCAATTAAGTAAGGATGCTCCGCAGGTTTTTTCCCCCCGCAAATACAAACGCCAAAAAGTCCCGGTTGGAGCGCCCCCCGAGGCTCGGCGAGAGGGGCGCGACTCCTCTGTGGTCTCTGGTCTCACCCCGAGCGCAGCGAGGGGTGAATGGTCGAACAACCCGGGAGCCTCGCGCCGCGCGAATGGCAGAAAAAAGCGGAGAGGACTTGATTTGAAAAAATAAAAGCTGTGGCGGGCTTGTTTTTTCATGGGCTGCGTTGTATACGCCGACCGCCGCGGGCTCTGCCGCGGCGGGGTTCACACAATTTTTGCCCCGCGCGACGGCAGGCAACACACCTTATTTAAAGGCGTGTGTTGCCGTGTCCGCTTGAGCGCGGGAGCAAAAATCAGGCCAATAAAGAGGCGAACATGACAGCGATGTTATAATGTTGCTTGCAACATCGCTGTCATGTTCTGCGTCTTTATGGTAGGAAGAAACGCCGCTTTAGCGGCAGCGTCGAATCTTTACTTTCGGAGGGGTTTGGGGGGGAGAAAGTAAA
>JAGWLV010000050.1 GCA_028864875.1 Patescibacteria group bacterium | reverse complement strand
GCGCCGTTGCCGACTCATTTGCCGGAAAAGCCTCGATGGAAAGCGGCCTCGCGCTCCTCATCACCCTCTTCGCGGGAATCGCGCTCGGCCTCATCGGGCTCGCCTTCTACGAGCGCCGGTTCATGAAGCCGGTTGCCAAGACGGAGGCTCGCCTCGAGAGCAGTATGGCGAGCAAGGAGGAGCCGCACATCGACAGGTATAAGCTCGCGATGATGATAGCCATAGGTATCGGCGCACACAACTTTAGCGAGGGGCTCGCCATCGGGCAGTCATACGCGGCGGGTGTCATCGGGCTCGCGCTCCTCCTCATCATCGGCTTTGGCGCGCACAACGCGACCGAGGGCTTTGGCATACTGGGCCCCATCGCCGGCGGCGACAAAAAGCCGTCGTGGAAGTACCTCTTAAAGCTCGGCCTCGTGGGAGGCGGGCCGACATTCCTGGGGACGCTCATCGGGAGTTTGTGGATCTCGCCGATACTCTATGTTCTCTTTCTCGCCTTTGCCGGAGGCGCACTCATCTTCGTCATCCTTCTCATGCACTCGGTCGTCACCAAGCAGATCCCCAACACCGTGCTCATGAGCGCCCTCTTTGCGGGGCTCCTCTTGGGCTTTGCGACCGACCTCATCGTCTCCCTCGCGGGAGCATAGAGATTGCTCCGGTAAGCTCTGCGCCGGTGAGTTTGATCGCTTTCTTCGTCGTGCCGATCACTTTGAGCGTTTCTTTGTCGTAGGCGCTGAGCGAGAGCCACGTTGAGGAAAATTCCTTCACCAGCTCCAGAACGCTCTTCGGGTCGAGAACCACATGTTCCGGCAAGAGTGCTTGAATATCCCCTACCGCCTTCATAAAAGCGCCATAGTTTTTGCCGATTTGCTTGCGGTTTATCGTATAGCCCTTGGTGATGTGCTCGCGTAATGTCTTGGTGGCCCACTGGCGAAAACGCGTGGCGGTCTTTGAGTTTACTCGATAGCCCACCGAAATGATGGCATCGAGGTTGTAGTATTCGACTTGGTAGGTTTTTCCATCTGCGGCAGTTGTTGCATTTTTTGCAACAACTGCCGCTCGCTCCAATTCCCGCTCGCCAAAGATGTTTTTGAGGTGGCGTGAAATAACCGATTTATCACGCCCAAAAACAAGCGCTATTTGGTCAAGCGTCGCCCATATAGGTTCGCGCGAAACATCGCCGCGGAGCTCGATGGCGCCGCTCGGT
>JAGWLV010000049.1 GCA_028864875.1 Patescibacteria group bacterium | reverse complement strand
TACCATCAATAAATTTTTCAGGGTCTCCCGCCAGCCCGCGCGATCGAGCACTCTCTTCGGCCATCAACTATTCTTCCAAAATCTCCCACCAATCCATGCGGTCTAGCGGGCCGTTACCGTCAGGAGTTTGAGGTATGCGCAAAATTCAGGGCTGGTATGCAATTTAGGAATGGCTTGTTGGCATGAGTCCCTCACATAGGAGCGATGCGCGGCGCGCATGGCTCGCTAGAAAAAGAGAGGGCGCCCGGCTAGGGGCGCCCTCGCTCACGACTTGACTGGCTTAGAGGCGGCGCACGGCCGCTAGGCGGCGGCGGATGCGCAGATAGGTGAGCGGGTGGCTCATCCAGAAGAGCAGCGATAGGGTGGAGCTACGCATAGTTGATGCCTCTCTTGAATATGGGGTTAGAGGGCTTTCGCTTGGCGAAGGTAGGCACGACGCGAGTGAAGAGCCCGCACGTAGGGCACCAGACTTGCCTCACCTTCATCCCGGCATAGGCAATCTCCGAGACCGTCTCGGCTCGCGCGTGGTCGCAGTTAGGGTTGTATCTCATGACTTCCTCGCTCGTGGCTGTAGGGCGGGATGTAGAGTCCCGCCCGAGCCGCACGTAGGGTTAGCTCTGTGCTGTGATCTTAGGCAGCGCGTAGTTGTTCGCCTTGGCATATGCGACCAGCGCGTCCACGCCCGATTGCCGCATGACGACTTTGTTAGGGTCCCGCGACTTAGGATCGCTCACAATCCGCTGGTCACGTAGGGAGCCTCCGAAGTCCTGCCACGCCCCGCCCGCGCCGAAAATATAGTGGCCTGAGAGGACACCATAGAGTTTACTGGCTGGCTTATAGGTTGAGTAGCGAAAGAGCCCGCCGCACTCGATGACATAGAGCTTCTCGGCCGGCGCCGCGACTTGCGCGATAGGGGTCTCGATCGCGGGCTCGCTTTTGACTTGGGTTTCCTGCTTTGCCATTTCAACTACTCCATAGGGTTTGATTTAACGTCCCGGTCCCGCGCGGGATGCGCGGATATAGGGACGGCTCACAATCTCAAAGAGCCCTATAAGTATAAGCCCGCTTTTTGAAAAGAGTAATGCAAAATATAGGTGGCAGCCCTGCGCGCAGCACATGTCTCATAGGGCGCCGCTGGCACGATTATTTTCCGCGCCGCGAGCCACGCGCGCAGCGCATAGGGGGCATGCAATTCACGCATGATTAATTTTTGGGAGTTT
>JAGWLV010000048.1 GCA_028864875.1 Patescibacteria group bacterium | reverse complement strand
TACTTTACCTACGGCATGCACTGGATGCTCAATCTCGTGACAGAGAAGGAGGAGTATCCGGCTGCGGTCCTCATCCGGGGGCTGCAAAGCTCCGGGAGGGTGCCCCGCTCCGGAGAGATGTACACGACCCCAACTCCTCCGCGAGGCACCCTCCCTGCGCTTAATGGCCCGGGGAAGTTGACCAAATTTTTACAAATAGACAAAAGGTTAAACGGCAAGATGCTGGGCAAATAGGCCGGGCTATGGGTCGAGGATAGGGGAATCAAGGCCAAAAAAATTGATATACAAAAAGGCCCGCGCGTCGGTATAGACTACGCGGGCCCCTATAGGTTGAAACCCTGGCGGTTTGTACTTAAAGCACCAACTTCAGTTGGAGAGTTTCGAGAAACTCTCCCTCGCCGTCGTTAGCGTACGTATCGCGACGCTGGGCTTTCAGGCGGGCAAAAGCTCTTTGTTTGAGCTTTTGGTGTTCGGCCTCCGTAAGCTGGACGGGCTTGTCCCCGCCAAAGAGTACCGCCGCGAGCCTCAGGTTGTGCCACGTAAGCGGCGTGTTTACCTCGCAGGTGTAGCTGTACTCGCTGCCGGCGTACCGCAGCACGCACTCGCGCAGATTGCAGGAGTCGACGATCGGTTCCTCGAACTCTGCCCGATGCAACACCTTTCCTTGCAGGGCGTTCATTTGCTTGCGGGCGAAACTGCGCGCCTGCTGGAACGCCTCGCGGCTGGCAAGGTCAGGGACGTCCGACATTTCTTTAAAGCGGGCAGTACACCTGATGACGCCGTCTGGCTGCCGCTCAAAACGGAGGGTGAGCCCTTCGTCAGAGACGGTAACGTCGCAGTAGTCTGGACTTGCGTTGCTCAATAAGTATGAGCGCGCTCGTCCGGGAGAGTTATGTGTGCGCATGCTGCCGCACCCTTTCCTTGTTGTGGTTGTGTTAAACGCAGAACTATTCAAGTGCAATTATACTCCACTTGACGATGAAAGTCAAGTGAGCCTGCAGCTGGGGTGTGGAAAACCCTTTTAGCTAAACATCGAATCGACCACCGCCTTAACCGCATTGCCGTCGGCGCGGCCTTTGAGATCCTTCATGAGCATGCCCATAAGCTTGTTGGCGCCGCTCTTGTCAGTTATGCCCAACTCGGCGGCTTTGGCGCGGGCGGCGGCCACTATCTCGTCGTGGCTCATCTGCGCGGGGAGCATCGTCTCGATAATTGCCAACTCCTC
>JAGWLV010000047.1 GCA_028864875.1 Patescibacteria group bacterium | reverse complement strand
AAAATTGAGGTGAGCGAGAATGGCAAAGAGTTACGTTAAGTTTGAAACCCCCAAAGACGTCGTCGCCAAGGTGCTGGAAGCCGTCACCGTGGCCAACGACTCCGGCCGCCTGCGCAAGGGCGCCAACGAGAGCACCAAAGGCGTCGAGTCGGGCACCGCCCAGCTCTTAGTGATTGCCGAGGACGTCGAGCCCGAGGAAGTCGTCATGCACCTGCCCGGCCTGTGCCAGGAGAAGGGCGTGGCCTACTGCTACGTGCCCACCAAGAAGGAATTGGGCGCTGCCGCCGGCCTGCCGGTGACGTGCGCCGCGATTGCCATTGACAAGCCCGGCAACGCTGCCGAGATTGTGAAGTCCATTTCCGACAAGGTCCGCCCGCTGGGCGGCGTCGGCGCGGCCAAAGCTGCGCCGGCTAAGGAGCACAAGGCTCCGGCTGCCGAGGGCGAGAAGAAGAAAGCCGCCCCCAAGGCCAAGAAGGAGTAGGTGGACTAAATGATCACCGACGCAATCCCGGTAGAAATCGTCGAAGTGCGCGCCAAGACGGGCATCCACGGCGAGGTCTACCAGGCGCTGTGCAAGATCCAAGGCGGACGCGACAAGGGCCGCGTCATTCGGCGCAACATCAAGGGGCCGGTGCGCAAGGGCGACATCATCCTCTTGCTTGAAACCGAGCGCGAAGCCAAGGAAATCAAGGCACGCTAAGGAGACAGACTATGTTTTGTTCGTTTTGCAACAATGAAATCGTCCGCGGCACGGGCATGCTCTACGTGAAGAAGGACGGCACCACGCTGTCGTTCTGCTCCCACAAGTGCCAGCGCAACCTGCTCAACCTCGGCCGCGAAGGCCGCTTGATGCGCTGGACCAACAAGGGCGTGTCGCTGGTGTCCGACAAGAAGGCGCCGGAGAAGAAGGAGTCGGCCGTGGCCAAGGAAATTGAGGCCAAATTAGCCGAGAAGAAGGCTCCCGCCAAGAAGTAATCATGGAGCGGGCGGCCGGGACGGGCCGCCCCTCCCTTTTGTTTTTTCCAATTTCATATTTACGAGTATAGGTGATATCCATGGCCGTTGAACGCACCCTCATTTTGCTCAAACCCGACACCGTCCAGCGTGGGCTGGTCGGCCAGGTGCTCACTCGCTTGGAAGTGCGCGGGCTGCAAATCGTCGGCATGAAGATGATTGTGCTGGACAAGGCCAAGTGCGACGAGCACTACGCCCACCTTACCGCCAAGCCGTTTTACCCCTCTATCGTCTCCTTCATGACTTCGGCTCCCGT
>JAGWLV010000004.1 GCA_028864875.1 Patescibacteria group bacterium | reverse complement strand
GCCGACTCGGGCAAGGTGTACGTTGCCAAAAACGGCACCTGGCAAAACAGCGGCAACCCCGCCCTCGGTACCGGCTATATCGGCATCGTGCAGGGTGGCACGCCGGGCCTCGCGAGTTACTACGGCAAGACGTATGTCAACTTTGGACAGGGAGGTGTTGCGGGCGTGGCGTACAACGGCACGTCGGGCGGTTCCTACAAGTATGCGCCGCCGAGCGGCTACCTGGCGCTCTCAACCGCCAACGCGGCAACTCCCGGCATCACCCTGCCCAATCGCTACTTTGACGCCCAACCCTACACCGGCAACAACTCCCTTCAAAATATTGTGCTCAATTTTCAACCTGACCTGGTATGGATAAAAAACCGCGGGGCCGCCTACAACAACACGGTTGATGACTCGGCGCGCGGGCCTAATTTCAACCTCTTTTCCAACACGAGCGGCGCACAGGTACAAAATGACAACAACGGCTCGGTGACCGCATTCAGCAGCAATGGCTTTACCGTTGGCGGCTCGTGTGCGGCACCTACCGGTGATGTCAATGCGGCAGGGAACTCATACGCTGCTTGGGCGTGGAAAAAGTCGGCTGCCGCCGGTATAGATGTTGAATCGTATACAGGGGGCTCGACCAGCGGCACTCCGGTGACTATCTATCTTACCTCGACGTCCGCCACTGCGTGGATTGTGCCCTCCGATTGGAACTCTTTCAACAACAGTATCGAGGTCATTGGTGGAGGTGGCGGGGGTGGGAATGGAAACGTCGCCGGCGGCGGCTCTGGCGGCGGCGGCGGCGCGTATTCGAAGCAGGCCAACGTGATTCTCACTCCCGGTTCGACCGTCACCGTGGCGATAGGCGCGGGCGGCAGTCCCGCCTCCGCGGGCGGAGACACCTATCTATGCAACTCGACCAGCAACTGTGCCTCGCTGGCCGGCACGGCGGTCATCGTAGGCGCCCAGGGCGGTGCCGGGGGCGTTAGCAACCAAGACGGCGGCGGTGGTGGCACCGGCGGTGTATCCGCAAGCGGCATAGGCAGCATCAAGACTTCAGGGGGCAATGGAGGCAGCACCCGTGGTGGCGGCGGCGGCGGCGCGGCCGGCCCAACTAGCAACGGTGCCCGTGGGGGAAATGGAAGTAACCAGGGGGCAACCTCCGGAGCTCCCGGCGGCGGCGGCGCCGATGGCGGGTCGCAGGGCACGGATTGGGTGAGCGGCTCGAGCGGTCTTGCCGGCGGCGCCGGTGCAAATGGCGGTGGCGCAGGCGGCGCAGGCGGCGCAGGTGGCAATCCTGGGTTTGCCGGCACCACAGGCGCCGCCGGCACCGAATGGGATGCGACTCATGGCTCCGGCGGCGGCGCGGGCGGCGGCGGGAGTTGCCAAAGTTCTGGTTGTGCCGGGACAGGTGGCACCGGCGGCGGCTATGGCGGCGGCGGTGGTGGTTCTGGCTATGACAACGCCGGAGGCACCTCCTCCGGCGGTCCGGGCGCGCAGGGCGTCATTGTCATCAAATACACACCAAGTACGAGTAGCGGCTATGCGCATACACTCACGACCAAACCGGACTTCATTGTCAACAAGCGAATCGACCAGACAGGCGACTGGTATACCTGGTTCTCGGCACTTGGTACAAATTCATTCCTTAAGCTCAACACGACTGACGCAGCATTGAGCGGCTCGCTGTTTAGTGTTTCAAACTCGACGGTCACGACACAAGGACCTCTCAATACCACGGGCGCACAGTACGTTTCGTATCTCTTCTCCAACCGCGAAGGATTTTCAAAAGCAGGCACCTATATCGCCAACGGCGCCTCTGACGGGCCTTTTGTCTATACTGGTTTTAAGCCGGCGTTTGTGATGGTAAAAGATATTTCCAGCTCTAATACCTACACCAACTGGACCATATACGACACTTCGCGTGATACCCAAAATCCCGCATACCGCGGGCTCTTTGCCAACCTCGGTGTGGCCGAAAACGGCGACGCCAGTTGCACCAATAACAGCAATTGCAGCGTCGACTTGTTCGCCAATGGCTTTAAGATGCGCAGCCACAATTATGAAAACAACAACAGTACCGACACATACGCTTACATTGCCTTTGCCGGCATACCGTTCAAGTCCGCCTCGACACCTGCGGCGCTTACTATTCCGTATTCGATGCACTTCGACGGAAGTCAAACACCCTATCTAAGCCGCTCATTTGGCGCGCTGGGTAGCAACACGACCGCGACGCTTTCAATGTGGGTCAAGCGCGGACAACTTGGCACCTACCAATACCTCTACGCGGCGAATTCTGCGCAAACCGACTCAGGCTTCTTCTCGGTCAGCTTTTCTCCGGGTGATCAATTGCGCATTTTAGGATGGAATTCCAGTTGGCGCATCACCAACCAAATCTTTCGCGATCCGAGCCACTGGTACCATATTGTTGTTGCGGTAGATACCACTCAGCCGGACAGTGCAGCCAACAACCGCATCCGCGTATATGTCGACGGCTCGGAAATCACCTCCTTCGCCACACTCAACAACCCGGCACAAAACGCGTCACTCGGGCTCGATGCAATCGGACCTCACTATATAAGTACATACGACGGCGCGACGTCTCCTTTTGATGGTTACCTTGCGGATGTTTATTGGATAGACGGTCAGCAATTGGCACCCGCAAGCTTCGGCGCATACGATGGCAACGGCTTCTGGAAGCCCGGAACGTATTCCGGCCCCGTCGGCACGGACGGGTTTCATCTCAACTTCTCAAGCGTCTCGAACACCGATTTCAACCAAGGCCCCCCCAATATCTTGGTCGGACCTCTATACAACACGACTACCTACACGCTCACCTGTAACACTGCGGCCGAGGGTGTGCCGGTAAGCACCCAGGCAACCGTGACTGTCACCGGTGCGGTACTCTCTTTGACTGCATGCAACGCGGCCAATACCTCCTGTTCCTCCGGCGTGACTCCGGCCTTTGTGAAGAGTGGTGACCGCGCTTCTCTCTACTGGTCTGCAACCGGTGCTGTCGCCAATTCCTGCAATGTCACGGCTCCAGACAGCAGCATCGTCGCTCCCGCCTCTACCAACAATGTGCCGCAGAGTGCGCCGTCTCAGACTCAGCCTATAACTGGAGCTGGCAATACCACCTATACGCTCTCATGCATGGTAAACGGCAGTCCGCAGTCGACGACCGCTTCGGTCACCACGAGTCAGTCATGCCAAACAGGTGTCGGCACGGCGCCTGTCTCGTGCTCCAGCCAGTGCGCGCTCTATACGAGTGCGTCATCGGTCACGCCCGGCACCCAGGCGACGGTATCGTGGTGCTGTCCGTCCGGGCCGACCAGCGGCGTCAACTTCAGTACCGACGGAGCGGCGGCAGGTTCGGTGAGCGTAGGTGCGGGGACATACCAACTCTCCTGCCCGGCCGGCTCCGGGTCCATCGTCATCGGTTCCACTCCCGCGGGCACCAAGCCCTCGAGCATTATCCTTACGGCTTCGCCCTCTCGTGTGAGCTCCGGACAAGCGTCGAAGCTCTTCTGGACTATTGTGGGGATGGTGCCGGGCATCTCGTGCAACACCACTCCGGGGCTGACGTTCGGGATGCCCGCATGGAACGGGCTCAACCCTTGGTACGGTTCGGCGCCGACAGGGCTTATCTTCGGACCGACCACATACACTCTTTCCTGCGGCGACGGCACCGCGACGACGAGCGCGTCGGTCAACCTGGGACTCGTTCCCAACTTTAAAGAGATATAATAAAAAGGCACATGTCATTCTCATCGATATTTTCTTACCCGGTAGTAAAAGTGATGCTCGCACTCATACTTGTGGCACTACTTGGTGGTGCGGCATGGTGGCTCTACCTATCCGCGCCCAAGCCTGGCCCGGTGCCGACGAATTTTCAAGAGTGCGCGACACTCTATCCGGTCAAGGTGGGCCTCCCGAAAACCTGCAAAGTACCGTGGGGTAAGACGTTTGTGGAATACACCGGCAACGCCTCATCGGTGGATGGGCAGGTGCGCGTCGATTTGCCGCCCGCGCCGGTACTCGACAGCTCGCCGGTGACCGTGAGCGGTGCCGCTCAAAAAGACTGGTACAGCGGCGGGGAGATGACAGTCGAGTTGCTTGCCGGCACCGGCGCGACGATAGCCGCCGCCCAAGCCCAAGAAACAGCTGCAGCCGCCCCGGCGGGGATGCTGGCGTTTAAGGTGACACTGACATTTGCGGCTCAACAACCGGGCACGCAGGGAGCACTCGTTATTATCAAAGCGGGTGGAAACCAGAAATTGATTTTGCCCGTTGTCTTTTAACCTATGGCGGTACGCGTCGCTATCAACGGGTTCGGGCGCATCGGGCGTTGCTTGTTGCGCGCGGCTGCATACGACCCGGGCGTCGACATCGTTGCTATCAACGACCTCGGTGATATAGAAAATCTCGCGTACTTGTTGCGCCACGACAGTGTGTATGGCGCATTCCCCGGACAGGTGAGCGCAATGCAAGGCGGGCTCATGGTCGGCGCCAAGCGGATAGAATTTTTGCAGGAGAAGGAGCCCGCCACGCTGCCATGGAAGCGCCTCGCTATAGATGTTGTGGTCGAGTCGACAGGCGTGTTCGACAGTTTTGAAAAGGCGAGCGTGCACATCGCCGCAGGCGCCAAGCGCGTGGTGATCTCTGCACCAGTCAAAGATGATATGCTCAACGCGGCCACCGTGCTTATGGGTGTCAATGAAGAAAAGTTGGCCACCTGTTCTATAACTTCCAATGCCAGTTGCACCACCAACGCCGCGAGCCCGGTCGTCGCAGTGCTTGAAGAGGCGCTTGATATAGAGAAGGCCTTGCTCGACACCGTGCATGCACTCACCGCAACACAATCCACCGTTGACTCGGCAGTCCGCGGCAGCGACAAGCGTCGTGGACGCGCGGGGTCGCACAACATTGTCCCGTCATCAACAGGTGCCGCCACTGCACTGACCAAAGCGGTACAAGGCATCCCATTTTTCGATGGTATGGCAGTGCGCGTGCCAGTCATTGCGGGCTCGTACGTAGACCTTACATTCGTGACCAAACGAGACACCAACGTAGAAGAGGTAAATAAAATTTTGAGTGACGCCGCCATGACACCGCGCTGGCAGGGAATACTTGCAGTTTCCGACGAGCCGCTTGTTTCTTCAGACATAATCGGTCGCCCCGAAGGTTCGATAGTCGACCTCCCCATGACCCGGGTTGTGGGAGGCAATCTGGTCAAAGTCTTGGCCTGGTACGACAACGAAATGGGGTATACCCACACGCTTCTGCGGCATGTCAAAGCCGCAGGGACCATGATTAAATAGAGGGGTGAAAGTCTACTTGGCATCCGACCACGCGGGGTTTGAGCTCAAAGGAGCGCTCGCAACATTTTTAGAAGGGCAGGGATTCGAGGTGGAAGACCTCGGCCCGCACAAGTTGCAGCCGGGCGACGACTACCCGCTCACCATCGAGCCGCTCGCACAAGCTGTGGCGAGTGAAAAGGGGAGCAGGGGAATTGCAATAGGCGGCTCGGGGCAGGGCGAAGCTATGGCGGCCAATCGTGTCAGGGGCGCGCGCGCTGCGGAATTTTATGGCGGCGGCCACGATGCGCTGCTCTTATCCCGCCGTCACAATGACGCAAACATTCTGGCGCTCGGCGCGCGGCTCATTTCGCCGGAAGAAGCACAACAGGCCGCTCTTGCGTGGCTGCGGGAGCCCTTTTCAGGCGACGCGCGCCACCGAAGACGCATCGGGGAGTTGGGATAGAATAGAAGGCAGGATGGTAGAAATCATTCCCGCAATCCTACCCACGTCCTTTGACGACCTCAAGAAGCGTCTCGAGCGCATCCGCGCGGTCGCACGGCGTGTGCAGGTCGACATTGTCGACGGCCGCTACGTGCGCGGCAAAACGTGGCCCTACAAGGACCGCACCGGGTTTGAGTCGGCGGTCGATGCAGGGGGCGGCCTCCCGCTGTGGGACGAAATAGACTACGAGTTCGACCTCATGATTGAGGACCCGGGCGCTGATGCGCAGAGCTTCGCGCGCGCAGGTGCATCGCGCATCGTCATACACGCGCGCTCCCCGAGCGCCCTGCAAGCGGTCGGTCAACTTGTCGACATGCGCGAGGAATCGGGCGCCTTCACCATCCAGGTGGGGGTTGCGCTCGGACCTCAAGAACAACCCGACATGCTCGAACCTCTTGAGGCCCAGTTTGACTTCGTACAAGTGATGGGTATAGACCGCGAAGGTCGCCAGGGCGAGCCCTTCGACCGCCACGCGCTCTACCTGCTCGAGCGCCTGCGGCGGCGCTACCCGCTTTTGCCTCTCCAGGTGGACGGTGCGGTTACTATGGAAAACGCGCACGCCCTCGCCGCCGTGGGCGCGTCACGTCTCATTGTCGGCCACGCGCTGTGGGAGGCGGACGATATCGCCGCCGCGTATGTGGACCTTTCAAAAGAAGCAAACCGCCCATAAGTATCGAGTCATGATTTCTGAGCAAAAAATAAAAGATATAGAAGGGAAGGCGCTCGGCATCCGCAAGACTATTGTTGAAATGCTAACTGCCGCAGGCTCGGGCCACACCGCGGGCCCCTTGGGCATGGCCGACATCTTTGCCGCGCTCTACTTCCACATCCTCAATCACGACCCGCACAACTCGGAGTGGGCCGAACGGGACAGGCTTATGTTGAGCAACGGTCACATCGTCCCCGTGCGCTACGCAGCAATGGCGCACGCAGGGTACTTTCCTCTCGAAGAGTGTCTCACGCTGCGCAAGTTCGGCTCCCGTCTGCAGGGGCACCCCGAGCGTCTGCGCCTCCCCGGGCTTGAAACGACGAGCGGTCCCTTGGGCAGCGGGCTCTCACAAGCCGTCGGCTACGCGCTCGGTGCGCGCATGGACGAGCGCACCTTCCGCGTGTACTGCATCATGAGCGACGGCGAGCAGGACGCGGGCAACGTGTGGGAGGGGGCGATGTTTGCGGGCACATATAAACTCAACAACCTCACTGCCATCATGGACCGCAACAACATCCAAATAGACGGCCACACCGAGGATGTGATGCCGCTTGAAGACCTGCGCCGCAAGTACGAGGCCTTTAATTGGCACGTGCTCGAGGTCGACGGCCACAATATTGCCGCGGTCATCAGCGCGGTGGAGCAGGCCAAGGCAATTTATGAAAAGCCGACCCTTATCATCGCACACACGATACCCGGCAAGGGCATCAAAGAAATAGAGTTCGACTACCGCTGGCATGGCAAGCCGCCCACAAAGGAGGAAGGCAAAAAATTCCTCAACGAACTGCGCACCATGAGCGGCACCATCGAGTCTGAGCACCAATAAAAAATTATGATATATCATAATGCGAAACTGCGAGAAGATTTGTTTGAGAAGCCGGAACTAAAACCGACGCGCGACGGATTCGGCCAGGGGTTGCTTGAACTTGGCGATAGCAATCCGCGCGTGGTGGCGTTGTGCGCCGACTTGACCGAGTCGACACGCATGGAGGCATTTGCAAAAAAGTACCCTGCGCGTTTTGTCGAAGTGGGGGTTGCGGAGCAAAATTTGGCAACCGTGGGCAGCGGGCTCGCCAACTACGGCAAGATTCCGTTCATCGCGTCCTACGCGACCTTTAGCCCCGGGCGCAACAACGAGCAGATACGCACGACCATTTCGCTCAACAATGTGCCGGTCAAAATCGTCGGGTCCCACGCGGGGCTCTCCGTCGGCCCCGACGGTGCGACTCACCAGGCGCTCGAAGACATGGCCCTCATGCGCGTGCAGCCGAATATGACCGTTATCTCGCCCTGCGACGCGGAGGAGGCGCGCAAGGCAACCGTCGCGTGTGCGGGCATCAACGGCCCGGTGTACTTGCGCCTCGCTCGCGCGGCGACACCCACCATAACCACGCACGAGTCGTCGTTTACGGTCGGCAGAGCCGAGCTCATGTGGGAGAGCGAGCACCAGGCACAAGTCGCCATCTTTGCGACGGGCCCCTTGGTGTACGAGGCACTGCGCGCCGCGCGCGACATCGGACACGAGGTGCCCGCGGTCGTATACAACGTCCACACTATTAAGCCGCTTGATAGGGCGCTCGCGGACGTTGCGCGCGCGGCGGGGGCCGTGGTTGTCGTCGAAGAGCACCAGCGCGCGGGGGGTCTCGGCGGCGCCGTGGCAGAGCTCCTCGCGGAGCTAAGCCCCGTGCCGGTTGAATTTGTGGGAGTCGATGACCGCTTCGGACAGTCGGGCGAGCCTGCAGAATTATTGGAGTATTATGGACTCACGGCTCCGCACATCGCCAACAAAGTCCGGGCCGCCCTGGCACGTAAAATCACGTAGGTATGTTTATTGCACGGACAGAAGGAAGTTTGCTTAAAGAGCGGGTCAACGTGTGGCTCGGGAGCCTCTTTTTGGGGAGCTGGGCGCTCGCGGCATCTCTTATGATTTGGCACGCGGCGACAGGCTCCAACCCGATTTCAGACGCGATGGCCAAGGCCATCATCCACCAGGAGGGCCTTGATGCCTACGCAAACCAGATTTAGTTCAGCACAGTAACCTCCCAGGGCGCGGGCGGGTGTGCAAGATTTTTCTCGAGCTCTTCGCGCGCCAACAAGCCTTTTTGCGCACCGACAGACTGGAGGACGGAGGACGCATTGACCGACCCCCACTGCAGCGCGTCCGAGAGAGGCTTGCCGAGCATGAGAGCTGCGGTTGTTGTCGAGGCAAGTGCATCCCCCGCACCCGTTATTTCATACGGAGCCCGCGGGTCGGGGTAGCGCGGACAGTGGAGCATCGCCCCAGCCTCATCTATCGAATAGCAGCCGCGCTTGTCGTCAGTGATGACGACAATCTTTGGACCGAGTGCCCGGACGCTTGTGAGGAGCTCTTTCATATCAGCGCCCGCCGGCTTTTGCAAAATCCGCTCAGCTTCTTCTTTGTTACAAAAAAAGATGGTGCTGCGCTTGTAGAGTGCACCAAGTTTTTGCGCGCCCATGCTGAGCTGAAACGTCCCCGGCTGGAAGGCAAGCTTAATACCCGGATTTGCTTCAAGATAGTTCGCCCACGCCTCGTGGTAGGAGAGTGAGTTTTCACTCAGCGACGACAGGTAGGCCCACTTCGGCGGGGTGCCAAGATGCGGCAGCGTGTAGTCGTATGATTCGTGCTTGATGAGGATGGTGCGCTGGTCTTCGTACCACAGCACGTAATGGTAGTTGGTTTTTTTGCCCGCCTGGCGCTCGACGAGCGACGTGTCGACCCCGTCCTTTTGGAGCGACTTCAGTACCTGCGTGCCGTACTCGTCATCGCCGACATACGCGCGCAGTCCGGACGGGAGCCCGAGACGTGCGGCCGCAACCGCGGCATTGGCGGCATTGCCCACCGCGGGGATAACCTCGGTGAATTCGAAGGGTATCTTGTCCCCCCAACGCATACAAATTTCGCAATCCTCGTCTTTTATATTGCAGTGCACGCGCGCCTCGTGCAGGCGGATGAATGCGTCGATGACCGTGTCTCCTACCGTCAAAAAGTCCATATATACTTCTAGTATATGCGCCCTTTGCGCGACGTGATCGCCGATTATAAACAGCGCGGGGTGGCGCTCGGACACTTCAATATTTCCGATTCCAACCAACTCGGTGCGCTTGTACTCGCAAGCCATGAGACCGCCCTGCCCGTTATAGCCGGATTAAGCGAAGGCGAGCGCGCGCACTTGCCATTGTGCGAGGCGCGCGCGCTGATTGACGCTTATAAAGCAGAGGGGATACAGATATACCTCAACGCCGACCACACCTACAGCGCGGCGAAGGCCAAAGAAGCGATAGATGCGGGTGTCGACTCCATTGTGATAGACGGCGCACAGCTCCCACTTGCAGAAAATATTGCGATGACCAAAGAAGTGGTCGCGTACGCGCGCGCGAGTGGGCGAGATGTTGTGGTCGAAGGCGAGCTCGGCTACATCGGCACGTCTTCAAAACAACTCGACGCGCTGCCGCAAGGCGTGACGCTCGAAGATTTGACCACCGCCGCGGATGCGAAGAAATTTGTACAAGAAAGCGGGGTGGACTGCTTTGCCCCCGCGGTCGGCAACATCCACGGCATGCTCAAAAATGCCGCCGAGCCGCGCCTCCACCCCGACAGGGTCAAAGAAATCGCCACGGCAGTCGGCGTTCCGCTCGTGCTCCACGGCGCTTCGGGCAACACGGAGGAGGACGTGCGCGCGTGCATCAAGGCGGGGATAGCGGTCGTACACATCAACACCGAGCTGCGCGTACTCTACCGTGACACACTCAAACATACGCTCGATACCGGCGACGAAGTGGCACCGTACAAATTCCTCGCCCCCGCAGAGCAAAAAATGCAGCAGTACCTCGCGGCCAAACTCCGCTTCTTTGCAGGGCAATAAAAGTGTGGTACGGTCTTTACGGCTGAATTCAACCGAGAGAGGCTGCAGATGACCAAAAAGAAATCCTTGGGCTTGTTGGTGGGCCCGACGGTGAACACGTATCTCGATCAGATCGCCAAGAGATGCGCGCCGGGTAATGAGGCGTACCGATGGCTCACTTCGCCGCCGTGGTATTTTATCCCGGTGAATACGGCCATCTTCGGCTTGTTAATCATCGGCTACCACTTCTTCATCAACGATCTCTATTGGGGGGTGGAGGCGGTATTTTACAGCATGGTATCAGTGCTTGTATTAATATCCGTTGCGTGGTGCACGTTAAGAATCCTCAGCAAAGCGCCGGGCGAGTGGCGCGAGGTAAGCCCGACGGTACTCTATTCTTACGTCGACCCGTCGAAGCTCGGTGGGCTGCGTGCGAAGATTGTCGAAGTCAGGCGGTCGGAGCCCGAGGCCGAGTTTGTAATCGGGCTCTTGATGCGCGAATACGCCCCGCCCGTCGAAGGGTTTGTGCTCATCCAAACCATGAGGGACCTCAAGACCCCGTGCCGTCTGCTTGTGCTCGACGTGATGTTTTTCAAGGGTGTGCAAGGTCGGCTGAAGCCGGCACACGCTTAAGCTGTACAAAAGCAAGAAAGCCCGCCGGCGACGGCGGGCTTTTTGTTGCAAAAAACCCTTGTTTCTTATATATTGTGCGGGCATATGACGCTTGAACTGATTGTCCAAAAGCGCAACACTTCGCAGAAAGCCAAGGCTCTCCGGGAGAGCGGCTCTTTGCCTGCGGTTGTGTACGGCCGCAAGACCGAGTCGACCCCTATTGCGGTGGAGCGCAAGGCCTTCGACAAAATCCTCAAATCAGCCGGCGAGTCGTCCATCATCACGCTCAAGGGCCTCGAGCAGGACAAACAGGCGCTCATCAACGATGTCGAGGTGGACGCCGTCTCGGGCGAGCCTATCCACGCCGACTTTTACGCTATCGAAAAGGGTCAAAAGGTGACCGTCTCGGTGCCGCTTGAGTTCGACGGCATCCCGCCTGCAGTCAAGGACCTCGGCGGCATTTTGACCAAAGTCATGCACGAGCTTGAGATGGAGGTCGACCCGACCGAGCTCCCGCACTCTATTAAAGTAGACGTTTCTAAACTTGAGGCGCTCGACAGTCAAATCAAAATTTCCGACCTCGCGCTCCCGCCGAGCGCCAAACTCGAAGTCGACCTCGACGAAGTCGTGGCGATGATTTCGGTCGCCAAAGAAGAGCCGGTTGAAGCGCCGCCGGTTGACCTCTCGGCCATCGAAATTTCAGAAGAGCGCGGCAAGAAGCCCGATGCCGAAGGCGCCGAAGGCGCAGCTCCTGCCGCCCTGGCCCCCGAAAAGAAAGAGTAATCCACCCGAATGCAAGTTCGGGTTTGTTTTTATGGATAAACAAATACTCACAACCTTAGGAGTAGTTTCTATCATACTCACGATAGTTTTGTTTTATATATCAGGCAGAATAAGAAGTGCTTCAGACAAAGTGCTCAGTGACCTTTTTCATTCGACGGAGTTTACTGCTAGCCAAAACATGATGTATGTTCTAAAGCAGAGGGGTATAAGTCCAACATTGACGGAGATGAGGAATGCATATATTCCGTTTTTTGCTTTATTACATGACGGAAAGGGCCCTACGCAAGAGGAGCTTAATAAAATTGCTGACGAGGCAACATATCTAAAGGTGGTTAACCAAGACTCAGAAAAAACTAGGCAAATTATTCAAGCAGATACTGATTCGAAAAAGAGATTGGAATTTTTTGAAAGTATAATCTTCGGCCTATTGATTACAGTCCAAAGTCTAATTGCACTAATAACTGTATGGTTTGGGCTTGCGCGGTGAGCTCTTCATCGTAAGCGGCACAATCTCCTCGCGTCTGGTAAAATGTAAAAGACGCATGAATCTCAAGGGCTGTATAGGGGTGTTTGCGGTTTCCGTCGCCCTGGGGGTAGGGGGGTTCTTTGCGCTCAACCCTTCTCCGAGCGCCGCGGCCACACTCACGCCCGAGCAGCGCGCGGCGCTCCAGACCCAGTACGACCAACTCCAGCAAGAAATCGCGCAGTATCAAAAGGTCATCGATGATACGAAAGCGAAGGAAAAATCGCTTCAGGGCGATGTCACAACGCTCAACGCCACCATCGCCAAAGCTCAAACTGAGATCAAGCAGCGCACGGTGCAGATAAACCAACTGAGCGACCAGATCAACCAAAAGACTCAAACCATCACATCGCTTGAAGACAGGCTTGCCCAGGGGCAAGACGCGCTCGCCAAGTTGCTCCGGCAAAAGCAGCAGACAGAAAGCTCCTCGCTCGTCGAGGTGGCACTCTCCTCGGGGAGCGTATCGGACTTTTTCGACTCGGTCGACCAAATCGACCAGCTCGACCAGTCGCTCCAACAACACTTCGACGAACTGCGTGGGGTCAAGACCGAGACCGAGCAACAAAAAGCACAACTCGCCGCCCAACAGAGTGCCCAGCAGGACGCCCGCTACAGCGCGCAGCTGCTGCAAAAGCAGGTCACCCAAACCAAGCAGCAAAAGGTGCAGCTCCTCACCGAGACAAAGGGCCAGGAGTCGGAGTACAATCAGGTGCTTGCACAAAAGCAGCAGCAGGCTGCTGCTATCCGCGCGCAGCTCTTCAACCTCCGCGACACGCAGGGGATTTCCTTCGGCTCCGCGCTCCAATACGCGACTGTCGCGGGCAATGCCACGGGCGTGCGCCCGGCGCTCATCTTGGCGATTCTCTCGCAGGAGTCCGATTTGGGCAACAACATCGGCTCTTGCTATATCACCAGTCTGGTGACGGGCGACGGCGTGAGCAAAATAAACGGTGCCGCATACGAAAAGGTGATGAAGGCGCCGCGCGACACTGACCCGTTTGAAACTCTTATGGATGCGGTCGGCCGGCAGTGGGCGACGGCCCCCGTGTCTTGCCCGCTGGGGCGCACGTACTCGACAAGCCGCGGGTACGGCGGCGCGATGGGCCCCTCGCAGTTTATCCCCTCGACATGGGTCCTCTTTGAGCCGCGGATTACCGCGGCGCTCGGCACCTCCGGCACGCCGGACCCCTTCGACCCGCAGGCGGCCATTGCTGCAACCGCGCTCTACCTCAAAGACCTCGGTGCCGCCGCAGGCGGCTACACCGCCGAGCGCAACGCCGCGTGCAAGTATTACTCGGGGCGCTCCTGCGACAGCCGCAGCCCGGTGAACTATACGTACGGCAACTCGGTCATTGCCAAAGCCGAGACCTTCCAGAATAATATTGATTTCTTGAACAATCTGTAAGGCGTGCTAGACTGTCGACGGCTGGTTTAGCTCTGTGGGAGGGAAGTCCGATGGACCTTTCGACAACAATGCTGTCTCTGCTTCAAGCGGTCGCAATTGCCATGACACTCGTTGCAGCACTTACGGTGTGGCTGTGCTCGTGGCGGTTGCGGGTGGCGTGGAACGAACGGTGGGTTAATTTCGAGAGTGAAGGTTGTGCCTTTGCGAGCCACGCATTCTGGGGTGTCTGCTTACTGCTCTCGCTTATCCTCGCATGGTACACAACGCGCTTGCTTGTCAGTGTGTTTTTTATGAAAGCAGGCGACGTTGGTTCTCTGGTTTTTTTAGCCGCGTTCTTTGTCCTTATTGCCGCTCTTGCCGGCGTGCACCACGCGGACCGGCAATACGCCCGCAATCCGCAACTCCGCCGCACCCGACAGGGCGCGGGCGAGGTGTTTGGCTGAAGTCCCGTGTACGAAAAGGCGCGCGCGTTTGCGCGCCTTTTTTATTTATGGTATTGTGCCGCGTATGAAAACGGAGACCCATCCGACATACTTCCCCAGCGCCAAAGTCACCTGCGCCTGTGGCAACTCCTTTACCGTGGGCTCGACCAAAGAAAAGATAGAGGTGGAAATTTGCTCGCAGTGCCACCCCTTCTACACCGGCAACGAAAAGATTCTCGACACCGCAGGCCGCGTAGAGAAGTTCAAGCAGCGCCGCGCCAAAGCTTCGCCCAAAAAGGGGAAGTAAATGGAGGATATAGAAAAATATAAAAAGAATCCCAAAACCGCCTACATGGTGGAGACTTTGCAGTACCTCCAAAACGAGGAGGACAAGCGGGCCCTCATCGCGCAGATGGACGAGATGTTGAAGGCCGAAGAGGGGAGCGATGAGTCCCCAAACGAAGTTGTGCTCGAGGTGCGCGCGGGCGTGGGCGGCGAGGAAGCAGCGCTCTTTGCCGAAGAGCTCGCGATGATGTACCGCGCGTACGCCGACTCCAAGGGGTGGGCACACAAAGTGCTCTCAGAAAGCAAAGCCGCGCTCGGCGGGCTTAAAGAAGGCGTGTACGAAATCCGCGGCGCGGAGAGCTACGACCTTTTGAAATACGAAACCGGCGTGCACCGCGTCCAGCGCGTCCCCGCGACAGAAAAGGTGGGCCGCATCCATACGTCGACCGCCTCGGTCGCGATTTTGCCCATACGCACAAAGCACAAAATCGAGATTAATCCGGGCGACCTTGAGTGGGAGTTTTCGCGCGCGGGGGGGGCGGGCGGACAAAACGTCAACAAGGTCGAGACCGCCGCGCGCGTCATCCACAAGCCGACAGGCCTCGACGCCCGCAGCCAGGCCGAGCGCTCCCAGGCGGCCAACCGCCAGCGTGCGCTCGCCGTCCTTATGGCCAAGATAGAGGCCGCACACGAAGAGGAGCAGGCCAAAAAGCACGCTCAGACACGCAAGGACCAAATCGGCACCGGCGACCGCAGCGAAAAGATCCGCACATACAACTTCCCCCAGGACCGCCTCACGGACCACCGGATAAAAGAAAGCTGGAGCAACCTGCCCAAAATCATGAAGGGCGCCCTCGACCCAGTGCTTTCGGCGGTCGCTGCGGCCTCCCATGCCTAAGTTCGCGGCTCGGGGGCTTCTTGCACTCGCTTCGGTCGGAATTGTGTACGCGATGCCACAGGTTATTGCCGACCTGCCTCCGCCCGCGCCCGCAAACGTGACCGTCGCGTTTGCGGGCGACATTATGCTCGACCGCGATGTCGCTGTGGCGGCGCGCACACGAGGAGCGGACTATATTGTTGCGAGCACGACGGCTTTGTTCGAAGGAAGTGATGTGCGGGTGGCCAATCTCGAAGGCGCGATTACCGCGAGCTCTTCCATTGCACAAATAGACCATCACATTTTGCGCTTTACGTTCGAGCCCGCTGTGGCAGAAGCTATACTCACAACGCTGCACATGTCCGCCGTTTCGCTCGCGAACAACCATGTGCTTGATTTCGGTGCCGGTGGATATGACGAAACACGCGTGCGCCTCGCCGCGTGGGGCATCCACTCTTTCGGTCATCCGTTTAATACAGACAATCTTTCTATAGCCATTACATCCAAAGGCAAGACGGTGTGTTTTGTCGGGTACACGCAGGTATTCTCCCAAGATGAAGAGTCGCCTGTTGTTGAAGAGATCGCGCGGATTCATAATGGCTGTTGGCGCACCGTGGTGTTTGCGCACTGGGGTGTGGAATACTCGCCCACTTACACCGCCGCACAACAGCGCGCAGCGCACGACTTCATCGACGCGGGCGCCGACCTCGTTGTCGGTGCGCACCCGCACGCCGTCGAGCCTGTCGAGATATACCGCGGGCATGCCATATTCTATTCGCTTGGCAACTTTATATTCGACCAAAACTTTTCGTGGGCGGTCGAGCACGGGCTCGTGGTGCGTGTGGGCTTTTCGGACACACAGACGGATGTTATGCTCATGCCCATGCAGATTTATGAAGAGCATGCATCTGTGGCAGAAAGCCTTGATTCACAACGTATTTTAAACATCGCGGGGGAGCCGCAGCACTTTGCTCTACCGGTTGCACCCTAGGGAGCCACGTGCTATTGTCTTTGGACCAAGGGCAGAGGCCCTTTTTGGTATATGGCAAACTTGATTGAAAGACTGTTCGCAGCGGGCGCGCACTTCGGGTACGCTCCGCGCTACCGCCATCCCGGGGCGGCGCAATTTCTCTTTGGTCAAAAGGGCGGCGTCGAAATCTTTGACCTCGAGCAGACCGCCGCGCGTCTCGAAGAGGCGCTCGCGTTTATCAAAGGGCTCGCACAGCGCCGCGGCACGATTCTTTTTGTCGGTGGCCAACCGCAGGCCCGCGCGGAGCTTGTCCGCACCGCGGAGCGCCTCAACATGCCCTACAGTATGCCGCGCTGGATAGGCGGTACGCTCACCAACTGGGGCGAAATCAAGAAGCGCCTCGCGCGCCTTGCCGACATCACCACTCAACGCGAGAAGGGCGAGCTCGCCAAATTTACCAAGCGCGAGCGGCTCTTGATGGACCGCGAAGCGGCCGACCTCGAACTTATGTTCGGCGGGCTGCGCTCGGTACAAAAGCTCCCAGATGCGCTTTTTGTCATCGATCCGCGCCACTACGACAAAGCCGTCGAAGAGGCGCGCAAACTCGGCATCCCGGTTATAGCACTCATGAACTCCGACTGTGACAGCTCCGTGGCAACCTATCCCATCCCCGGCAATGACGCGAGCCGCGAGGCCATCGCGCTTGTGCTCGGCGAAGTGGCAACAACCTACAGCGAAAATCTCGGTGCGGCTCCCCTGCCTGCGCAGGCAGGGGCTCCCGTCGAGCCTCAAAAAGCGTAACCCTATGGATATATCAGCACAGCTCGTAAAAGAACTACGGGACAAAACCGGCGTCTCGATGATGGAGTGCAAAAAGGCGCTCACCGAAGCGGAGGGTGACATGGCCAAGGCCGTGGAGATTTTGGGCGCGCGCGCCGGTGCGGCGGCGGAGAAGAAGGCCGACCGCGCGCTCGGCGCGGGCACCGTGGCCGCGTACGTGCACGGGGCGGGGCAGGTCGGGGCTATTGTGGCGCTTTCCTGCGAGACCGACTTTGTGTCCAAAAATGAGGAGTTTGTTGCGCTCGCCCGCGACATCGCGATGCACATTACCGCCATGCGCCCCGCGGACAAAACAGAACTCTTGGCACAACCGTTCATTAAAGACGAGTCCAAAACCATTGCCGACCTTCTCGCGGGCGGCACCCACAAGTTCGGCGAGCGCATCGAGCTCACCCAATTCTCCTGCTTTTCAGTCAACTAGGGTACAATAGCCCCATGGTCATCTTCTTCGTGGTGTTGCTCGGTATTTCTATTGCGGGACTTGTGAGCCTGCTCTCCGTCAAGCACTACGAATTGACGCGCGAACGCGTCATACTTCCGTCTATGCGACCAGCTGCTGCACACTACATGGCGCGGGCGGAGGTCTTGGCGCGGCAGCACATCCCCGCGCTTGCGCGGGCCCACGCACAGGCGTGGTGGGAGCAGGCGCTCGCATGGGCGCACCGTGCCGTCGCTTCGGTTGTTGTGGAGCTTGAGCGCACACTCGAGCGTGCGCTGCAGAGGCTCCGCTACAAAACACATCCCAAACAGGGCGGGGAAGCATCACCGTTTTTGCGCGAGGTCGCCGAACACAAAAAGAAACTCTTGCGTTACCCGCGCAACAGGTCTATTTTCGAGGAGTAACGAGAGCCACCGGGAGGATTCGAACCCCCGACCAACGCTTTACAAAAGCGCTGCTCTACCAACTGAGCTACGGTGGCGCGTAATTAGTGTACCTCGGGCGTTGTTGTTGCCAAGGTCTTCAGCTCAGGGATGAGTTTTTGCATCGCGGAGAGGTCTTTGAGACCGTACACCACCGCGCGGTTTTGGACGACGATTGCTGGCAGCGTGTCGTCGACCCGACGCAGGGCTATGAGCGTTTTGAGTGCCGGGAGGTCGAGGTTGTAGTCGAACGCGTATACCCGCAAGTCGGGATACGTGGTGCGCAGGTATGTGAGCACTTCGCCCTCCTGTGTGCACTGCGGACAGTCGCCGGAATTTGAATAGAAGTACAGCACGTACACCGGTTGGAAGTTGCGGCAGCGCGCGGAAATTTGCCGCATGAGGAGGTAATCTTTAATTTCGAGGAGCGAGTACTGCTTTTTGAGCGACACAACCTGTGTGTTGTTGATGCCGAGGTTCTGCTCCGCAACAGAGAGGCGCGAGGCAAGGTCGCTGAGCTCGCTGGAGAGTGTTTGGCCCTGCGAGATAGCCTCGCAGTCGAGACTGCCGAGGAGCTCGAACTGTGTCTCGGTCGAGAGGATGTCTATCGAAATGGCCGTCTGTGTGCTCTGGATGTCGGCCACGCGTGCGGCATCGAGCCGGTTGGCGATATAAAACGCGGTGGCGAAAATCGCCCCCGTAATAACAAATGCAATGATATACCGCTGCCAGTTCACCGGCTCAATCTAGCGCCACACGCGCTGTGTTGCAAGCACGGCGCCAAAGAGCGCCCGGGCGAGCCACAGCGGGGCAAGGAGCCCAAAGAAAGCAAAGTAGGCGAAAAACGACTTGAGTGTGAGCCGCGTTGCGGCGATGCGCGAGCCGAGGAGGATGGCAACGAGCGTCATCGACAGCACGGTGATGATGAGGAACGTCAGCATGCCGGTGTTGAGATAGTACCAATCGAGGTGCGCCGCAGGGAGGTGTGGAGGAATGCCGGTTGCCAGAGCGTCGGTCACCCGTGTGGCGACGTAGCCTACAGCTTTGTAGAGCATAAAGCCCGCCGAGTATAGTCCTGCAAAGAAGGCGACGAGTGCAACCGGGAGCACGAGCACCCCGAAGTGCCCGTAGCGCGGGTTGAAGTACATGTAGTAGTAGTCGCGCGAATTTTCCAAAAAGCCCCGAGACCAGCGGGTGCGCTGGCGCAGGAGCGAGGGAATAGTGCACGGCACCGTTGTGTACACAATAGCGGTGTGCGCGTTGGCGATTTTGAGCCCATGGCGGTGCATGCGGAAGGCTATCTCCATGTCCTCGGTATTGTAGGCGTGGCGGAAGGGGCCGATACGCTCGAAGACCTCGCGCCGGTAGAGCGAGAAGGGCCCGGGGAGCACGTTGATGGCGGCGAGGTTGTCGAACATCTTTTTGAGGAAGATGCCGAAGGTGTACTCGACCGCCTGCATGACTTCTAACATACTGTGAGGCTTACTCACTTTCATCGCGGGGGTGATCGCCATAACCGTCGGGTCTTCGAATACTTTTACAGCTTCAAGCAGGGCATCGGGCGCGACAAACGAGTCTGCGTCGAGACACCCAACAATATCTGCTTGTGTGTGCGCAATACCCACGTTGAGCGCGGTGTACTTGCCGCCGTTTTCCTTTTCTATATACACGATGCGCGGGTCGCGCGCGGCGTAGCCGCGCGCTATCGCACCCGTGGTGTCCGAGCTCCCGTCGTTGACCACAAGTATGGAGAGCTTCTCTGCAGGGTACTCAAGGGCCAAAAGCGATTCGATGGTGCCGGCCACCGTGCGCTCTTCGTTGTAGCACGGGACAATCATCGCAACGCTCGGATAGTGCCGCGGCGCACGCGCATTTTTGACGCCGGGGCGGCGCTCCAAAAAGCTCAGGAGGAGGAACACCTCAAAATAGAGGGTCAAAAAAAGGCACGCGTAGAGGATGAGCGTCCCGATATACATTGAATGTGAGTATACGGTATACTGGCATTCATGAAAAGTGCGTTAAATGAAGGCCAAAGTGCCCCCGCGGGCCACCTCCACCCCGTCTCGCAGCTCATCGCACAGGCCAACGCTATTTTTTATGACCTGGGGTTCGAGTTCGGCGAGGGGCCGCTTTTGGAGACCGAGTGGTACAACTTCGACGCACTCAACGTCCCCGCAGAGCACCCCGCGCGCGACATGCAGGACACGTTTTATCTCAAGGGTACCCAGGGCGTATTGCGCACGCACACGAGCAACGCCCAGATCCGCTACATGGAGGGGAAGATTAAGGAAGGCGTCCCGCCGCCCTACCGGATGATTTGTGCGGGCAAAGTGTTCCGCAACGAGGCGACCGACATGACTCATGAGGCCGAGTTCTATCAACTCGAAGGCTTGGCGGTGGGCGAGGACATCACGCTTGCGCACCTCAAGTGGACGCTCACGCAATTTTTTGAGCGGCTCTTTAAGGGCTCGGTCGAAATTGAGTTCCGCCCGTCGTACTTCCCCTTTGTCGAGCCGGGGCTTGAGGTCAGCATGCGGCTCACGGGAGACAACACACCGGAGAAGCTCCGCAACAAGTGGATCGAAATCATGGGTGCGGGCATGGTGCACCCGAACGTGCTCAACAACTCCGGCGTTGACCCACAGCGCTTCCGGGGGTGGGCTTTCGGCATGGGTCTCGACCGGCTCGCGATGCTCAAGTGGGGCATCGACGACGTGCGCCTCATGCACAGCGGCGACCTGCGCTTCATACATCAATTCTAGTAATGAAAGTCTATTACCCGTGGCTCAATAATTATTTGAATGGGAAGCTTCCCGGCGTGGAGGCTACCGCGCGCGCTATAAACGAGCACGCGTTTGAAGTCGAGGGGGTCGAGGGCGAGGTGATAGATATTAAAGTGACGCCCAACCGCGGACACGATTGCCTCGGCCACCGCGGCATAGCCAAAGAGCTCTCGGCGATTTTGCAATTGCCGCTGAATAAAGAAAACGACCCGTTCAACTACAAAATAGATTTTTCAAAACAGGCAACAGGGGTGAGTGTTGCAATTGCAGACTCCGAGCTCTGCCGTCGCTACATCGCGGGGTACATCAAAGGGGTCAAAGTGGGCCCGAGCCCCGACTGGCTTAAAGCGAGCCTGGAGGCTATAGGCCAGCGGCCCATAAACAACGTTGTTGATGCGACGAACCTGGTTATGTTCAACCTCGGCCAGCCGATGCATGCGTTTGATGCAAAAAAGCTCGGCTCGCTTGCGCTCGGCGTGCGCCTCGCGCATCAAGGCGAGGCGATGGTCGCGCTCGACCAAAAGTCCTACACACTCTCACCGAGCATGCTCGTCATCACCGCAGGGGACGCCCCCATCGGCATTGCGGGGGTCAAGGGTGGCTTGCCCGCGGCCATAGACGAATCGACGACCGATATCGTACTCGAGTCGGCGAACTTTGCGGGCGCAGTAGTGCGCAAGGCGGCCCAGGCGCTCAAGTTGCGCACCGATGCCTCGACGCGCTTCGAGCAGGAACTTTCGCCGGAGCTCTGCGGCTATGCGATGCAACAGGCGGTCAATGTCATTCTTTCAATCGCGGGCGGCACTCTCGAGGGCTTTGTCGACAAATACCCGGGGCGCAGCGACTGGGTGTACAAAGTCGGTGTTTCAACGCAGCAAATAAATTCCGTACTCGGTCTCACCTTGAGCGATGCCGATGTAGAAGATGTGTTTAAGCGCTTCGGATGGGCGTACAAACAAGTCAAAAGTCCGGCACAGCACGTTGTCGAGGCGGCACCGTCTTTGGTCGGGGCAACATATAAATATGACAGCGGCATCCGCACCGACGCGCCTAAAACATTTTCCTGTTCATCACTCACCAACTACCTCTACGTGCAGGCGGGGATTGCGATGCCGAGTCTATCGGTCGATCAGTTTGTATGGGGACAACCGATAGAAGAGAAAGACGCGCAGCCGGGGGATTTAGTCTTTTCAAACTCGGACGTAGGTAAAATCCGTTACGAGAGCGTGCAGTACTTGCGCGGCACGAAGGTGCCGCAGGGCGTCGACCATGTGGGCCTCTATCTCGGCGGAGGGAAGGTGATACATGCCACCAAAGCGAAGTCAGGTGTAGTTATTGAAGATATAAAAAACAGCTCGAGTTTTAAAACTATCGTGGGTTGGCGGCGTGTGTGGGAGGCGCAGACTCCGCACTTTGTGATTGATATTCCGTTTGAAAGGCTCGATCTGCGTATAACCGAAGATTTGATAGAGGAAGTCGCGCGTATGGTGGGGTACGAAAAGATTCCAGGCACGCCGCTGCCATCCGCTTCGCAACCGCCGGCCATCAACCCCATGTTCGCCGCGGCACAGCAAGCTCGCGCACAACTTATTACACAAGGCTACAGCGAAATTTATACAGCGGTCTTTGCCGACGCGGGCGAGGTCGAGGTGCTCAACAAAGTGGGCGGCGAACGCCCGTACCTGCGCACGAGCCTTGTACCCGGACTTGTCGAGGCGCTCGGGCGCAACGTCCGCACCAAAGAACTCCTCGGGCTCAAAGAAATAAAGCTTTTTGAAGTCGGCGCTGTGTGGAAAGGGGGAGGGGAGCGCACGGTGCTCGGCACGGCTGTCGAGGGAGGGAAAATAGAAGAGCATGAACTTAAACCGGTAGCGGGCGAGCGTTATGATATATCATATCGGACTCCGGAGGGCGTGCAGTACAAACCGTTTTCAAAATTCCCGTACATCGTCCGCGACATTGCGATGTGGGTGCCCGCAGGTACCGACGAGGCGGCCGTAGCGAGGGACATACAAACGCTAGCGGGGGAGTGGGCGCAAACAATCTCGCAATTTGACCGGTTCGAAAAAGCCGGACGGGTGAGTGTGGCCTACCACGTTGTCTTTCAATCCTTCGAGCGCACGCTCACCGAGGCCGAGGTCAACGCGGTTATGGAAAAAGTATCCGCGGCACTCAAACAAAAAGGCTTCGAGATACGCTAAATACAAAAACCCCACCCTTCGAGTTACTTGGGGCGGGGTTTTCTGTCATTTTGAGCGTTTACGTATCGCATATGGGGCGGGCCGCGGGAGCGTCACCCTGTCACCGGGCCAAGGTAGGGCCACCCGCTGGGGTGGATTCCAAGCCACCGTCACTCGTTTGATCGGCACCCAGTAGTACGCGAGGCACTCCGCAGAGCCGCACGGAGCGGATGCAGCGTACTTTTCAGCTGATGCATCACCAGCATACAGAGCAGCGAGAACTCCGGCACTCAAAGAGAGCAGGGGGGAGATTCGCATGGCACACTCCAAATATCTTCAGCCGTTTTTCACCATACCATACAAAAACCTCGCCCGATAGGGGCGAGGTTTTACAGTTACCAAGCTCAATAGAGCTGATGTGCGCTGAACGGACGCTCCTTGGGCCGGGGCTTGGGGAGCGGAACATGTGCCGGCAGAACTTTTTTTGTCCTTGCGAAGAGCTCAATCGGCTCGTACGTTTTACCGGATGCTTTTTTGCGCACAGCTGACGCGAAGAGGGTCTTGAGTTCCGGGCCCGCGAGGGTGATGTAGTTATCCACCCCGTTGAGTCCGCCTTTGCGCAGCAGCGCTCCACGTACCCATTCAGGATAGAGCTGAGTGAACTGCAAGGTCGCGACAGGATCGGTTTGGGTAGAACCAAATAAACCGACACTGTATGGCTCGTGGAATATAAACCGTGCGTTTCCAGTCAAGTGGATGTTCCGGAGCGGAACAATACCCAGCATGAGTGTACATGCTGAGGCACATGGCCCGTCGACATATACGTTGCCACCCACTTTCGCAAGCAGAGTGAAGAAGTAGACATATTCCAAGATCCTTCCACCGTTGTCACCCTCGTTATCGATGTACATCGAGTGGGGAACAGCGTTGATGTCGTGGTCTCGGAAGTACACTTCCGCACTGGCGGATGTGCACAACGCGCTCAGAAGAGCGAGCGCACATAGGAGCGGTTTAAATCGCATGGGAAACCTCCTTCAGTACGCGATTTCAGCCGCTAAAATGCTAGCACATAATTTGCTTTTTGGCAAGTATTGGACGCTCATGTTATACCCATTTTTGGCTTCCAAAAAGGACTGAAATTTGCTAGAATTTAGGGGTAAGCGGCATGTCCGCTTTCTATATTTCTGTGGCTCAAAATAAGGCAAAAACTGAGGTAAAGAAAAGCCAGTATTCGGCTGCTGACATTACCGTGCTCGAAGGGCTCGAGGCGGTCCGCCGGCGCCCGGGTATGTACATCGGGACGACCGGCCCCGAGGGCCTCCACCACCTCATTTGGGAAGTGTTCGACAACAGCCGCGATGAAGCAATGGGCGGCTTTGCCGACGATATCGAAGTGGTACTGTTGCCGAATAATTTTATCCGTGTGGCCGACAACGGCCGCGGTATTCCTGTCGACGTGCACAAACAAACAAAAGTCTCCGCGCTCGAAACCGTGATGACGACACTGCACGCCGGTGGCAAGTTCGGCGGCGAGGGGTACAAAGTCTCCGGCGGTCTCCATGGGGTGGGTGTGTCGGTCGTCAACGCGCTCTCCGAGTGGATGCGCACCGAAGTGCACCGCGACGGTGGCGCATACGTGCAAGAGTACGTCCGGGGCAAGCGCAAAGCCGTGGTCAAGAAGGTCGGCTCGAGCAAACTCCACGGCACCGTGCAGACATATCTTGCCGATGCCGAGACATTCAACAAGATTGAATATGATTTCGACAAAGTTGTCGCACACTTGCGCGAGCAGGCATACTTGGTCAAAGGGCTGCGCATCACCATCGTCGATGCGCGGCAGTCCGCCATGGAGCTGCCCGAGGTGGGCGACGCACTCTACATCCGCGCGCAGCTGTACCACTGCCCCTCGCAAACATTTTACTTCGAAGGGGGGCTGTGCTCGCTCATCGCATTTCAAAACCGCTATCTCAAGCCGGTGCACAAAAATATTTTCTACATCGAAAAGGAGGCCGACGGCGTGAACGTCGAAGTGGCGCTCCAGTATGTCGACGACCTGACCTCGCGCGTGCTCCCGTTTGCCAACAATATCTACAACCAGGAGGGCGGACAGCACATCACCGGCTTCCGCACCGCGCTCACGCGCACGCTCAACGCCTACGCGCGCAAAGCGGGCGCACTGAAGGAGAGCGAGGAGAACTTTACCGGCGAGGACGTGCTCGAAGGGCTCTCGGCCGTTGTGTCGGTCAAGCTGCGCGAAATCCAATTCGAAGGCCAGACCAAGGGCAAGCTCGGAAGTGTCGAGGCGCGCGGCGCCGTCGAGGCGGTGTTTGGCGAGGCGTTCTCCACATTTCTTGAAGAGAATCCCGAGGACGCGCGCGCGATAGCCGGCAAGGTAATTTTGGCGCTCAAGGCGCGCAAGGCCGCCAAGGCCGCCAAGGACTCGGTGCTGCGCAAAGGGGCACTCGAGGGCTTCGGACTCCCGGGCAAGCTCGCCGACTGCGCGAGCAAGGACCCCGCGGAGTCGGAGCTGTTTATTGTGGAAGGTGACTCCGCGGGGGGCTCGAGCAAGCAGGGCCGCGACCGCGGCACGCAAGCAATATTGCCGCTGCGCGGCAAAATCCTCAACGTCGAGCGCGCGCGCTTAGACAAAATGCTTGCGTCGGCTGAAATCAAACATCTTATTTTGGCGCTTGGCACCGCGATAGGCGACATCTTCGACCTCGGCAAGTTGCGCTATCACAAAATAATAATCGCGACCGACGCCGACGTGGACGGCGCGCACATCCGCACGCTCTTGCTGACGCTCTTTTTCCGCCACTTTAGGCCAATTATCGACGGAGGCTTCCTCTATATCGCACAACCGCCGCTGTATAAAATTAAAAAAGGAAAAGAGGTCGCCTATGTCTATAGTGATGAGGAAAAAAATAAGCTGATAGGTAAGGATACGGTGATAGAGGAGGAGAGCGCTGAGCAAGAACCCTCTGACGAGCGTAACGCGGGGGCTGCGGGGCCCACAGTGAGCGAGGAAGAGGGCCTTGCGAAGAGCTCTAAGAAACTGCGTGTTTCAATACAGCGCTACAAAGGTTTGGGCGAAATGAACCCGGAGGAACTCTGGGAGACGACCATGGACCCGGTGCGGCGCGTGCTCAAGTTGGTGACTGTCGAAGACGCGCAAGACGCCGACAGGGTCTTCGACATTTTGATGGGCGAGGATGTGGGCAGCCGCAAGACGTTTATACAAAGCAACGCCAAGCTCGCTAATCTAGACATTTAAAACAAAACCCCCGCCTCGGCGGGGGTTTTGTTAGTAGGCGATGTAGGTCGCGGAGGCCGTGTTGTTGACCTTGTTGGCTTCGGGGACTTGGTTATACGGATCGACGGTAATGTTGATTGTTTGCGGTTGGTTGTAGCCGTAGCCGTTTTGCGGATAGCCGTAGAGGTAGGCGGGCACCGTGTTGCACGGGCCATACATATTGCATGTGCCCGGGCCGCCGTAGTAGTACGTCTGGCTGCAGGGGAAGTAGGTCGCGTTGGTGCAGTCGCCGGTGTATGTATTGTTGTTGTAGGGGAAGCCCTGGTTGTAATAAGCGGGATAGCCGCTCTGGTACTGGTTGTACGGGTACTGGTTTTGCACGGCGCCCGAATAGGAGAGCGTAAAGGCAATCTTGTCACCCGGGTAGAGTGTGCGTTGCGGGCCCGAAGGGTACTGCATAGAACCGTTGACGACCACGGGGAGGTTTGCCACGAAACTCCAGTTGTCCACGGCATTGGTGCCGATGTTCGACACAACAAAGTGCACCGTCACATTGCCCGCAGTGCTCTGTGCCGAAGTAATCTGCACCGCGAGGTCCGGGTAGCCGTAGAGGTTGGTCGTGTGCGAGCTCGCAGTGTACAAGCCCGAACTGTACGACGTACTCTTGGCGGGAGTAGGAGTTTTCTTGGGCGCTGCAGAGACATTTGTCGCGCCTGTTGCGGTCGCACTCACGGTGCCCGTGTCGAGTCTGATTGCCGCGACGGTAAAGGTCACACTCGCGGGCGAAGCGCCGGTGTACACCGCGGTGAGCGGCATCGAGGTCGACGCTTGGATGTAATTAAACGGCGTGTCGCACTTGACCGCCTGAGAGCCGCCGGTCGGGACAGGGGCTTTGAAGGACACGCCCGAAGCACACGAGTAGGAAAGCGCGTAGGAATACGCACCCTGCTCGCCGGAGTGGTGCCAGTTGATGTTAAACGTCGAGCCGGCTTGGACCGAGGCGGGGAGGCTCATAACGAGCGACTCCTTGGCCGCGGAGGCGGGGGAGCTGGAGCCCCCGAGGCCCGCAAAAAAGCCGGGGAGCGCAAGGCCGATTTGAATAATGCCCCATGCGCCCAAAAGGATGACGGCCAAAAGGCCTATCACCGCGACCACGCGCAAGAGGTTTTCTTTAAATGTCATAACGGTGAGCACCCTACCACGGGCCCTGTAGCTTGTCAAGCTTTGAAAACTATTGTGGAATGCGTCGTCTTGACAAAATTTAGTCTTTGGGGTAGTGTTGTGCAAAGCCCTTGAAAAGCAGCCTATAGTAGGGCACAAAGGCACAAGCTGATGACAGAGAAAGGAGTCATAGGTGGAGTGATGGAGCGTCCGGTCGCATTTGCAGCGACGTTTATTGCGCTCTTCTTCATCACGTACGCGTTCCTCTCGCTTGTCGGGATGACACCGGACGACTCGTCGCCGAGTGTTGCGGACATACCGCACACCACGCCGGTCAGCGTGCAAACTCCGCAAGAGCCGGTGCACATCGTCGCGAAGTCCATCAATCTCGACTCTGCTGTGAGCAACCCTGCCACAACGAGCATAGATGTGATGGACCAAGACCTGCTCAAAGGCGCAGTGCGCTACCCCACAAGCAATCTGTTGGGGGTCGACGGCACGGTGCTCATCTTCGGACATAGCTCCTACCTCCCCATCGTCCACAACCGGGCGTACAAGACCTTCGACGGCATCCAAGACCTCAAGGCGGGGGACACGGTGAGCGTGTACTCAAGCGACACCGAGTATCGCTACAGCGTTGTGGGTGTACGGCTCGCGAACGCCGAGGAAGATGTGATTGATTTGCCCCAGGACGGCAAACACCTTACGTTGGTGACCTGCGACTCCTTCGCCACCAAGTCCACGCGTTTTGTTGTGACGGCGGACTTTGTCGGAGCGTACGCAGAGTAGGCTCTTCAGACAGTCTTCAGAAAAATAGTGTGTATTGTAGCGAGTCATGTGCGCGCGATAACTCGTGCGCGGCTGACTCTCTGCAATCGGTAACGATTGTTGGGGGATGATGATCCTCGCTTGCGGTATGTACCGCGGGCACAAATTGAATAGAGAGAAGGAGAGCAGGCAATGCAACGCGTTATTAACTTCTTCACGGCTCTCGGCGTTGTTGCCGCAGTCGTGATTATCGGCTGGGTTTCGATCCAGATCTACAAGGCCAACACCCAGTCGACCCAAGATGCTGCCACTATCCACATGAGCGATGCCCAAATGGCGGCGCTCATGGACGGGCTCAACAAAAAAGCCCAGCAGTTGGTTCCGGCCGGCACCACGAACGCGGCGACGGCTGAGACCAAAACACCCCAGGCTGAAACAAACCTCGGGGCGCATTGGGAGACTGATTCGTCCGGTTACCGGGCGGATACGCTCGAAAAGATGCTTGTCCGCTGCGACATCAAGCTCGATCGCGACAAGGCGCAAACCTATGTCTCCGACCGGACTTACGAGCAGGTCAAACGTGATGTCGGACGTTTCTGCAATAACTCCGACCGCACCAGCCCGATTGCAAAGCTGGCCGTCCTCGAAAAGGACGAACAGGCTGCAAACCAGGACGACCAAGACGAGCCGCCGCCGGCAGAGCAGGATAACACCCGCATTGCTGGCGGCTACGGCGACGAACCGTACCCGCGGCATTTCCGCAGGCACGGCCGGCACGCTGACATAGAAATGGTCGCAGACCACAAGCGCAATGTCGACGACTGTCAGATGAAGGGCGGGCGACTGCAGTTCGACTACAGTCACCCGATACCTCTGCCCCGCGGCGGCACACGCTACCGGTATGTGTGCAGATAACTTTCTCTCTACAAGTGTTTCGGCGGGTTGGCTCAGGAGCCACCCGTCGAACACCATCTTCAATTTTCATACTCTGAACTTAAAATGACTGTAGTTTTGAGTTCGGAGCGTGGATATTGACATTATCAACAGATGTGATATTATTGCCGCCGTTAAGCCGTTTTATACGGTTTGGCAAAACATTCTATGAATACGCTTACTAACATTTTTTCTAAAAACACCGCTTTTGCGGCGGTTCTTGCGCTTGCAATGTTCGCAGTAGCGCCGCTTGCACATGCGGCTGATCTTACCGACTACGGCTACGCAGACTTTGCCCCGGTTGATAATGGTGGCGACTACGGCTACGCAGACTTTGCTCCGTCCTACCAAGCACCGGCTGACTACGGTTATGCTGATTTTGCGCCCTCGTCCGACTGGGTTCCTATGGACACCGGTTACGGCTACTCCACGAGCTACATCCCGACCTCCTACTACGCTTCGAGCTACGGCTACATGCCCTCGAGTTTTTACAGCGGCATCCCGAGCATCAGCAACACGAACACGAACGTAAACACCAACACCTGCAACAACAACGCCTGCAACACGAACATCAACCAGCCGACGACCGTTACCAACACGACCCCCATCGTCTACTCCTCTCCCTCCGCTCCGAGCTACAGCTACCCGGTATACGGCCCGAGCTATCCGGTGTACGCGCAGACCTACCAGCCTGTGACCTACGACGTCTGCCCGAACCTCGGCGGATACCAGTACTCGGTCCCGGCCGGCTACTATGTGGTCAATGGCAACTGCTACCCGCAGCAAAACCAGCCATACGTGTCGCTCTCCGCGGTCCCGTACACCGGCCTTGATCTGGGCTTCTGGGGTACGCTGGCCTACTGGGGCTTCCTGGTACTCTGGTGCCTCGTTGCGGCCTACCTCGTTGCGGTCAAGCGCGTGCAGAACACCCTTGTGAGCGCGCTCAACCGCTTCCTCTTCGGCACGGCGCCGACCTTGGCGACGGCAGGTGCGAGCGCACAGCTTGCCACTCCGACCGCGAAGGCGGAGACTAAGGTTGAGCCCGCACCCCGCACCGGCATTGATCCGTTCATCTCGTCGCAAATCTTCAAATAAGAGCAGCCTTCGGCTCTCATAACGCCGTCGCTCGCTCGGAAAGAATAAATTCTTTCTCTCGCTTCGCTAGACGTTAAAGCGGACGAGCTCCAAAACAGTCGTCCAACAAAAACTCCCGCTTCGGCGGGATTTTTGTTTATATGTTGGTGCGCTCTTTGATGCGCTCGAGCAGCCACCCTATAGCCCTATCCAACGCTTCAACCATCTTCTTGCCGTCGCGGTTATTTTCGATCGAAACTGTGCCGGCCTCGGCCTCTTTATCGCCGATTACAAAAGTTGCGGGGATTTTTTGCGTCTTTACTTCGCGGATGCGCTTGCCGAGGCTCTCGTCGGCAAATATCTCGGGGCGGATGTTGTGCTTATTGAGCTCGGCAAAAATTTCTTGCGCGCGGGCTTTGTGCGCCTCGCCCACAGGCAGCACGGCGACCTGCACGGGCGCGAGCCACAGCGGGAATGCGCCTGCGTATTTTTCTATAAGAAACGCCATAATGCGCTCAATGGCACCCACCGACGAACGGTGCACCACAAAACAGCGCTTTTTAGAGCCGTCTTCGGCGACATAGGTGAGGTCGAAGCGGTCCGGCATACAAAAGTCGTACTGGACGGTAAAGGCCGTGTCCTCTTTTCCGTTGACGTTCTTCATCTGGATGTCGATTTTGGGTCCGTAGAACGCGGCTTCGTCTTTTGCTTCTTCGAAATCGCACCCGCGCTTGTGCATCACTTTGCGCAAAAGGTCCTCGCTCTTTTCCCACGCGGCGTCGTTTTTGTAGTACTTCTCCGAGTTGGAGCGGTCGCCGAGAGACAGCCGGTAGCGGTAGTCGCGCCCAAGCTGAAGATCAAATACGCTCGTCATGTGCTCAATGAGGTCGAGCGCCCCCGAGACTTCTTCGGCGGCCTGCTCCTCGCTTGCACAAATGATGTGCGCATCGGCAAGGCAGAACGTGCGCACGCGCTGGAGTCCCATCAACTCGCCGCTTTGCTCGTAGCGGTAGAGTTGAGCCAACTCGCCGATGCGCATGGGTAGCTCGCGGTAGGAGTGCGGCTCGTGGAGGTAGAGCTGGAAGTGGTGAGGACAGGTCATCGGGCGGAGCATAAACTTGTCCCCGTCTGTTTCTATAGGTGCATACATCGAGTCCTTGTAGTGCGGATAGTGGCCGGATTTTTCATAAAGCTCCAAGCGGGCGAGGTCGGGCGTGTGCACATGGAGGTAACCGCGCTTGACCTCCTCTTCGATGACGAATTTTTCGAGCTCGCGTTTAACCGTGGCCCCCTTGGGGAGGAACATCGGCAGTCCCTTGCCGACGGTCTGGTCTATATAAAAAAGTCCCAACTCAGGCCCCAGTTTTTTGTGGTCGCGCTCCTCCATACCGAAAAGATGTGTTCATATAGTACACCCAGTTATATAAAAAAAGAATCCGTGCCCCGCGGTGGGCGGGGGACGGATTCTTGAGCCTAAGCAGCGATTTTGTGCTTGCGCGGTGCGTGTGCAACGGTCACCTCAACGACCGCTTTGAACAGTATCTCCACAAGACTTGTGTCGAGCAATGGAACCCCGACTTTGCAGATAGTGTCGCTGCACGTTCGCAAGGCGATTTTGACGAACTTCTGTCCGTGCACATGGTTTGTTTCCATGCGCGCCTCGACCTGTTTCCAGAAATCGGCATACAGGCGACCCCAGTTGGTATCGGTCGCCATAGTCGAGAGTGTCGATTCGAATTCGGCAAGATGGGTGTAGCTTCTGTGTCCGTCCACACGAAACTCGGTACGCGCCAGGCTTCCAATGCAGTTCAGGTGCGCAAGGAAATGTACGTCGAGATTTTGAAAGTCCCCATTACTGAGGATAAAGCTCGCAGTGTTCATCACATACCTCCGATTAGTGTATTCAGCCGAAATGATTATACCACATCAGTATAAAATTTAAAGCCCACCGAGATGGTGCTTCAGAAAAGTCAAAAGCGGCCCTAGGGGGCCGCTTTTGCAGAGCGTGCTGAGTACTGAGCCGCGGCTTTCTTGAAAAGCCGCGCAATGAGGTTGTTCCTCCGGTCTCCGATGGTAATCCACCCGCTTGGACCGGCAATGAGATCAAACGGCAGATTGCACATGCGCATGAGCGCATCGCGCCGCAACTTGCGCATTGCATCATTGTTGTCGCTGCCGAGGCGCACATTGTAGGCGTGTTGCGACTCCGCATAGAGCAGGAAGCTCCGCAGCATGTGGCGCCCGAGACCACGCCGCCCGCTGTAGATGGAGAAGAGGTGCCACCCGTCCTTGCGTTTGTGGTAAAACACGTGGCCCACGGGCGTGCCGTCTTGATTAACGAACACGAGGCCGTCGCGCCCGCTTAAGGCGAGGCATATGAACATAAGCCAGTCGGGGAGCCGGGCGAACTTTTTGCTCATTTTCTCGAACGGACTTCCCGGGTCCGGGTTGCGCATCCACTGGTACGCATAGCGATAGGTGAGGAAGCGCTTGCGCCAGGGCCTGTCGAGGACCCTGTAGTAGGTGAGAGCCATGACAGGACTCCTCTATAGTGCAGCCGCAGATACTATAGCGCTTGTAGCTGCTCGGCGACAAGTGAGAGCTCGCCGTTGCGACTGCTGAGCCGGCCTTTGAGCGCCACGCACGAGTCGCGCCGGAGAATATTTTTGTGCTCGGAGAAATTTTTTGGAAAGACGACCGCTTCTATCGAGTCGTTGAAGTCTGCCAGTTTGATGAACGCCATCTGGTCGCCGCCCTTGGTCAAAATGGTGCGTATGTCTTCTATCATGCCGGCCGCGATAGCGGTCGAGCCCACGATGGCCTTTTGCCGCAGCTGCCCGATGGTCATGGGGGTTCTGGCGAGTTTGTCCTTGAATTTGTCGAGCGGATGGCCCGAGATATAGAGGCCGAGGAGCTCCTTCTCCCACCCCAAACGCTCCTCGAGCGTTGCGGAGGCAACGGCCGGGAGCTTGGGTTCTGCCGTCTCGGCCATACCGGCAAAGAGCGAGTCGTGGCCGTGGTCCTCGGTCGAGTCTCTATGGAACTTGAGCAGCATCTCGATGCTTGCGAGCATGGCGGCGCGCTCGCCGAACTCGTCGAGCGCGCCGCACCCGACGAGGCTCTCAAGCGCTTTTTTGTTGAGGCCTTGACTCTTGATGCGGGTCAAAAAGTCCCCGAGCGTCGTAAATGCCCCGCCGCGCTTGCGCTCGGCTATGATGTCGTCGGCCACCGCCCGCCCGAAGTTTTTTATCGAATAGAGCCCGAAACGGATTGCGCCGTTTATATTATGGCTATCGCCTGCGACAACGGTAAAGTCGCCGAAGCTCTCGTTCACATTCGGTGGCAGCACAGGGATGCCGATGCGCTTACATTCGTTGACCATGGTGGCAACCGTGTCGATGTTGCCTGCTTCGCAGGAGAGCACCGCGGCCATATACTCGACCGGATAGTTGGCCTTCATGTACGCGGTTTGATAGGCCACGCGCCCGTAGCTCGCGGAGTGCGCTTTGTTGAAGCCGTAGGCGGCAAAGGGCTCTATCCAATTCCACACCTCTTCGGCTTTGGTTTTAGGCCACGCGGAGTGCTCCGTGCATCCTTTAATAAACTTTTCTTTTTGCGCGGCCATCTCCGCAGGAATTTTTTTGCCGACCGCTTTGCGGAACTTGTCTACCTCGCCCCAACTGTAGCCCGCGAGGTCGTGCGCCATGATGAGCAGGTCGTCCTGGTACACCAAAATGCCATACGTTTGTTTGAGAATCGGCTCCATCTTCGGGTCAAGGTAGCGCACAAGCCGCGCGTTGTGCTTGCGCTCGATGTACTGCGGGATGAACTGCATGGGCCCCGGGCGATAGAGCGCGACCATGGCGTTGATGTCGTGGATAGTCGTCGGCCGCAGCTCTTTGAGGAAGCGCGTCATGCCCGCACCGTTGAGTTGAAAGGTCGCCTCGGTCTGTCCGCGCGAGAGCATATCGAACGTCTTTTTGTCATCGAGCGGGATGGCCTCAATGTCTATGGCGTGCCCGCGCAGGCGCTCGACGAGCGCCACCGAGCGCTGCAGCATTGTGAGGTTGCGGATACCCAGGAAGTCGAATTTGGTGAGCCCGACACCGCCGTCGTCGCCCACACTGTACATGTCGTACTGGGTGATGAGCTTGCCGCCTTTCGGGTCGAGCTGGAGCGGCGTGTAGTCGGTGAGCGGCGAAGGCGAAATGACGACACCCGCGGCATGCACGCCGACGTGGCGGGCGCAGCCTTCTATTTTGCGCCCGAGGTCGATGATTTCTTTCGCTTCGCGCTCGCTGTCATAAATTTTTTTGAGTTCCGGATGTTCTGCGAGCGCGCGCTCGAGCGTCATGGGGAAGCCCTGGCTACCGAAGGGTATCTCTTTGGCTACCCGGTCGCCGAGGCCGTAGGGGTAGCCGAGCGCGCGCGCGACGTCGCGGACAACGCCGCGCGCGAGCATCGTGCCGAAGGTGCCGATTTGGGCGACTTTGTCAGCGCCATATTTTGCGCGCACGTACTCAATAACCTCGTCGCGCCGGTCGTCGGCGAAGTCCATGTCGATATCAGGGGCGCTCGGGCGCTCGGGGTTGAGGAAGCGCTCGAACGGTATCTGATACATGAGTGGATCAATCTTCGTAATTCGCAGGAGGTAGGTGACGATGGATCCTGCAACCGAGCCGCGGATGTTGTAGTAGATGTCGTGTTCGCGCGCAAAGCGGATGAGGTCCTCGACGACGAGGAAGTAGGCCGCGTAGCCCTTCATCTTGATAATGCCGAGCTCGTACTCAAGCCGCTCGCGTACGTCTATACTCTCAGCGAGGGTGCGGGTTATGAACCCTTCTTCGCACAACTCGCGCAGCATGTCGTCGGCGCTTTTGTCGGGCGGGAGAGGGAAGTCGGGAAAGACAAATTTGCCGAGTGTGAGCTCAAGGTTACATTTTTTTGCGATACACAGCGACTCCTCCATCGCCTTTGGGCCGAACCTCTCCTCCATGCCGCTTTCTGAAATAAACGAGTGGTCATCCTCGTCGGTGAGCGACCCTTCGTCGGCGGGGCCGCGGTTTTCTATTGCACGCAAGACCTCCCACGCGCGCTCATCTTCAGGATTGAGGTAAAAGATTTCTTGCATGGGGAGCGCATGATAGTCCTCGCCAAAAATGTCGCGCAGTTCGTGCGACTCCTCGCGCGTGAGCGCAACGAGCCCGCCGCGGCGCGCGTGCAGCAGCTCAAGACCCGCAGGCTCTCCCTGGGGATTGGTTTTGTGGGTCTCGGAGACCAGAGCGATAAGATTTTTGTAACCCTCCGTGTTTTTGGCCAGCAAAACAACACGCGTGCCGCCGTGGAGCGAGAGGTCGAGCCCGATGATGGGCTTGATGTCCACACTTTTGCATTCTTTATAAAATTCGACGGCGCCGTAGAGGTTGTCGAAATCGGTGAGTGCGAGGCTTTCGACACCGAGTGCCTTTGCGCGCGCGACGAGGTCGGGGATTTTCGGTAGCGCTTTAAGGAGCGAGTAGTGCGAGTGGACGTGGAGTGGAGCAAACCGCGCAGACATGACTGGAGTATACCGCCGGGGGCAGGGCTTGACCCAGGGCATGTATAATAAATGTAATGTTGGAGGAGGTGTTGATTGGAGTCGACGAGGCGGGCCGCGGGCCCCTCGCCGGTCCGGTCGCCGTCGGAGTGGTCGCAATCCTTCCGGGTTTTGATATACGGGCGGAGTTTAAAGGCGTGACCGACTCCAAACTTCTCACTGCGCTCAAACGTGAAACACTGTATGAAGAAGTGCTGCGGCGTGTTGCGCAAGGCGACGTATGCTATACAGTTAAGTTTTCGACGCATTCATATATTGACCGCTTTGGCATTACGCGCGCGGTGCGCAAGGCCGCGTGGTCGGGCGTGCGGCAGATGGGGGATCCGTCGTCCTCGACCGTGCTGCTCGACGGCCTTCTGCGCGCGCCGAAGGAGTACATGCAGCGCACCGTCATAGGCGGGGACTTGCGCGTGCCGGTCATCAGCCTCGCCTCGATTGTGGCCAAGGTTGAGCGTGACCGTTTGATGGAGCAGCTCAGCGCCACATATCCGCAATATGGGTTTGAGTCGCACAAAGGGTATGCCACCCCCGAGCACTACCGCGCGCTGCGGGCGCACGGTCCGTGCGAGATTCATCGCCTCAGCTACTGTTCATTTTTGGGGTTGACTGCCACCCCCGCGCGGGCGTAGAGTGGCGGCGACTGTACGAGCGTATCAGAAAGACCGAGGAGGCAATGCCAGATATACAGAAGCGCTCCCCATGTAAGGGGTGTGCTCATAACGAAGGCATACAAGGAGAGGACGTCCTTTGCCTGCGGAAGAGTTCACGAAATCAGATGAAAGGTGAAATGGTGCCCATTCCGAAATTCTGCTCTTACCGCAAGGAGAAGCCCGACACTCCTCTGCTCGTAAATGGCAGTTGGATAAGCGGCCGCAAACACGGTGGCGAGTAGCCACCACCCAACCCCGCCCCCGGATATCAAGGGCGGGGTTTTGCTTTTTGGCCTCATGTGTTATATTTAAGCCATGGTAGTGCGCATGAGGCACAATCGGTCGCAGACGCGGAGCCGCCGCTCCCACCACGCGCTCAAAGCGGGCGCGCTTGTGGTGTGCGAGTGCGGCGCGAGCCGTCTGTCCCACCGGGCATGCCCGACGTGCGGGCGCTACCGTGGCCGCGTGGTCATCGACATGACCCCCAAGGCCAAGAAGGGAGACAAAGCTCAGGCGCAGAAGTAATTTCGGCCCCGGATACATTTGCTTTGAGCTTTGGTTCGGTTCTGTGTTGCGGGTGTTCTTAAAAATAGAAGATGGCCAATCGGCACCTTTCACGCTCAGTAGTCCTCCAAACACTCTTCGAGTGGGACTCACGTAACTTGGGCGCAGAGGGCGCGCATGCAGCACTCCTGCGCAATGTGCGTGAGTTCGCCTCCGGTGCCGCCGACCTTCCGTTTATGGAAGGCCTTTTGCGCGGCGCAATCGAGCGACGCGAGGATCTCGACCTGATTATAGAAAAGGCGGCGCCGGAGTGGCCTATTGCCCGCATCGCGCCCGTTGACCGCAATGTGCTGCGGCTCGGCCTCTTTGAATTGCTGTTCGCCGACCGCGGCGCCGTGCCCGCCAAAGTCGCCATCAACGAGGCGATAGAGTTGGCCAAAAGTTATGGCGGCGAAAATTCCGGCCGCTTCGTCAACGGTGTCCTCGGCGCCGTGTACAAAGAGCTCGGTGAGCCGGGCAAGGACGAAATCGGCCGCAAGCGCAAAGAAGTGCCCTATGCGGAAATGCCCGTCGAGCGCCTCGGCGGCGCGGTGGTGTACAGCCGCCATCGCGGGGAAGTGTACCTCGCGCTCGTGCATGACATCTTCGGCCACTGGACGCTCTCCAAGGGCAGGGTGGGCGACAAGATAAAGGGCGAGACGCTCGAGGAAGCGACCGTGCGCGAGATACAAGAGGAAATGAGGCTCAACATAGTGCTCGAGCACAAGCTCGGCGAAAACGAGTACGTCGCCTCCGATCCGAAGACGGGCAAGAAGCGCAAGCACGTGACGTACTTTCTTGCACAGTCTCCGCACACGCCGGTCGTGTTGAAGCAAAGCGGCGGGCTCGATGACGCCAAGTGGTTTAAGCTCGACGATGCCGTAGAGCTCAATTTCTACGAAGACATCGTGCCGCTCATCGGCAAGGCGGTCGAGCTCATCCGCACGCCGCCCAAAGCGGACGCATCTCCCAAAAAGTCAGACAAAAAACCCAAATCTAAAAAATAGCCCAAAAAGTGATGAAAGATTTTGCCACGTTTGAGCGGGCTGCGGGTATCCGGTTCAAGGACCCCGAGCTCCTGCGGCAGGCGTTTACGCACCGCAGCTACCTCAATGAGCACCGCGATGCCGCGCGCGGGCACAATGAGCGTCTCGAGTTTCTCGGCGACGCGGTCTTAGAGCTCGTCGTCACGCACCAACTCTACACGCAGTTTCCCGACAAGACGGAAGGGGAGCTCACTGCGTACCGCGCGGCGCTCGTCAACGCGACCACGTGCGCAGAAATCGCCAACGAGCTACAGATGAACGACTATTTGCTTCTGAGCCGCGGCGAGCAGAAGGACACTGGCCGCGCGCGCGGCATCCTCTTGGCCAATGCGTTTGAGGCGCTCGTCGGT
>JAGWLV010000046.1 GCA_028864875.1 Patescibacteria group bacterium | reverse complement strand
TGTAGCGGGGTGTTTACATCTCTGCGCGCGCGTCTGTAAGCCGAATTCTGTCTTGGACAGCAATTTATCTGGGTCCTTCGTCGCCTCAGGACTCGAGCGGCACTTCCCTCGCCTTGCGGCTCGGGACACGGCCTTGCACTTGGGTAAGGATTTAGCCGTTTCACCCCCGCTTGCGCGGGACTCGTCTCTGTTCGCACCTCTTATGCCCGCAGAGAGCATACGACAGGCGTTACCTGCTACCTTTTTATCCCCTTGATTTCTCTTGGGGAAAGTGTTCGGACTTTCCTCCCTGCCCTTGCGGGCAGAGCTGCTATCCAACGCGCTAAAAAAATTATATCACAACTTGCTGGCCCTCGGCAAGGTTGTGGGCCGCGGCCCACCCGGCAGGAAGCTCAATGACATAGCGGGCGGGCGCCGAGGGGTAAAAAATCTCCGGATACGTGTCTGGCGCGATGTTGCTTGCAACGGTTACTACGCTGCCCTGCGCGTTGAGCCACACGATGTCTATGGCTAAGTTCATGTCCTTCATCCAAAAGCCCCACATGCTGTCGCTGTCAAACACAAACAGCATCCCCTGCCCTTGTGGCAGCGACGTGCGGCCGCTTAAACCCTCTTGCCGCGACGCGTCCATGGACACCACCTCAACGTCAACCGGTGTGCCCGCGAGCACCGCCGTGCGGTGCGAGCGGTCGGAAAATAGAGGTGCGCTTTGCTTTTTCATAGATGCCGCAGAGGCGGCCGCAACCAGTATAACGACTACCGCTGCGGCGATATAAAAATATTTGCGCGACATTTAAAACCCTGCGGGCAAACTACCCACGCCCTGCGAGGCCAAAAATCCGGGCAACACCGCGGGCAAAATAAGCAGCGGTATGACGATGACCGCCACGGTAATGATGGCCGTCCACAGCATGTAGCGGCGCATTTTGTCGACGCTCTTAAACGTCTCCTCGCTTTTGGCCTGGAGCTCGGCAAGTTTAATCTCTATCCGGTCGAGTTGTTCTTGGTTTGGCGGCATACGTTAAGTATACCGCCATTTTGTGTTATATTTTGTGCGCATTGGAGGCGTCGCATAGCGGTCTAGTGCACCGCCTTGGAAAGGCGGCATGGGGCAACCCATCGTGAGTTCGAATCTCACCGCCTCCGCATTGACAATTTATTATCGGCGTTGACCCGTAATGCCGATGATGTAGTGTGACCCACATACATGCTCGAAGAAGCAATTTTCAAGATTCAATTTATCGGCACGTTAAATCGCCAACACGAGGGTTGGGTTGATGGTGATAAAGAACGCTCCACTACGAAGAAAGCGGATATTGTGAATCGTG
>JAGWLV010000045.1 GCA_028864875.1 Patescibacteria group bacterium | reverse complement strand
ATATATAGGATAATCTCTCGTGCAGATTTGGGGGTCCGGGGGGAGGGGCATGGCGTCTTATTTTGTATGAGTATGATTCTTAGACCCTAATTTCCGGATTCCTCGGATAGTGTGCTGCCGCCCCGCTAACTCATTGGTGCAAAAGACCTTTCACTATATCGCCGCGTCGGATAGTGCGGGATTTTACCCCCCTTTTTCGGCCCCTCCGTGGGATAGTGCTATCCGACCCTAGGTGCCCACAACCCGATTCCTCTGTAAATAGGGGTTGACACGCGTGCAAACCGCCCCATATCATGTGCATAGTTTTTAGTGCGGGGGCCTCCAAAATGAAACGCCAAACCACCTATGTCCGTCGCCAGAGAGGGGTGCGCCCGACGCCGCATAACCCCGATATAGCGTTCGTCTATCGGAAAAAATTGTATGTTTTATCATTTCAGAACTATCTCCGCGTCCTTGCCGCCCTCGGGGATAATTCCAGGTGGCGTCCGATCCTCGAGGATCTGCCGCGCCTGAACCTGCCGGAGGGCAAACGCGGTTGTGGAAACTGCATCCTCCACCACCCCCGCGAGCATGCCGCCTTTTCCTACGCCGAGGCGCGGCGGCAACTTGTCGAATGGAACCGACGCGATCGCCGCAGGGCCCTTCCGTATTTCACTCACACCCTGGGAGGCACCCCTTGACTCCGCTCACCACGGGTGCCGATCTGCGCCGCGCCCGCACAACCCTCGGCCTCGCCCGGCAAGCCCTCGCCGAACGGCTGGGCAAGACGCCGCTCACGCTCTCTCGCTACGAGAGTGCCCCAGCGCTTGACCCGATGGTCGCGCTGGCCGTCGAATGCCTGCTGCGTCGGGCTGCGGCGCCCGAGTCTCCTCTCGGAGCGGGGGTCTCTACCGTCCTTGGGCTCTACCAGGACACATCGCGTGCCGTCGCCACGCTCTACCGTCGCGCCAAGGAGGCCGAGGAGCGCGCCGCGCGCGCTGAAGCCGCTCTGTCCGCAGCCCGTTCCCCCTCCACCTATACGCGCACGACACCCGAGGAGCTGGCCGAGCGCCGTGCAGCCGTGCAGGTGCTCAAACCACAGATCGTGGCGCGCATGCGCCGCAAGGTCCAGCTCGATGAGGCTTACGCCACGCTGCAGTCGGTCCCCGATTTCGAGACCGGTCTGCGGGCACTGGTGCAGCGCTACGGCTCGAGCGCGGCCGACCTGCCGAGCCATGTGCGCGAGTACGTCAAGTCCATGATCGCCGAGTACGCCGTGCGACCACCCACCGAGGCCGATGCGGGCCTCTGAACTACCTGCGAGGAGGAGACGAGACATGCCCAATCAAAGCGCACTTCAGGCCGCCC
>JAGWLV010000003.1 GCA_028864875.1 Patescibacteria group bacterium | reverse complement strand
GGAGTGGCAGAAGCAATTTGAATACTGGCTGGGAGAAATGCGCGCGTGGTTTAAGTCGCTCGGCTTTGATAAGGGCGACATCAAAGAGGTGGAGATCCCCGACGGCGAGCGCGCACACTACTCCAAGCGCACAATCGACTTCCACTTCAACTATCCGCACAAGTTCGACGAGATAGGCGGGCTCGCGTATCGCACGGACTTTGACCTCAAAAATCATATCGAACACTCGGGGGTGGACCTCTCGTACCTCGATCACGGCAGCAACGAGCGCTTTGTGCCCCACGTCCTTGAGCCCACATTCGGGTTGGGCCGCCACGTGCTCGCGGTCATCGCCAAGGCCTATACCGAAGACGAGCTTGGCGGCGAGCCCCGCGTAGTGTTGAAGTTCCCCCCGCACCTCGCACCTGTCAAAGCCGCCGTGTTTCCGCTCCTCAAAAACAAACCCGAACTTATTCAAAAAGCGCGCGGAGTATACGAGGCGCTCAAAAAAGAAGTTCCGCACATCGTGTGGGACGACAACGGCAACATCGGCAAGCGCTACCGCCGCCAGGACGAAGTCGGGACCCCGTGGTGTATTACGGTCGACTTCGACACTCTCCAAAACGACACGGTGACCGTGCGGGAGCGCGACACGGGCGCGCAAGAGCGCATCGAAATAGAGGAGCTGCCCCACTATATAAAAAGCAGAATAGTGCTAGGATAGCGGCATGGCCAGCAAGGACATCAACGTCCACATCTCCTCGGGCTCCATTGTGACGGGCCTCCTTTTTGTATTGCTCCTCGGCCTCTTGTGGTTTTTGCGGGACATCGTGCTCGTGGTCTTGACCGCGATAGTCATAGCTTCCGCGATGGAGCCGGGTATACACGCATTTATGCGCTGGGGCCTGCGGCGTGTGCTCTCGGTCATAGTCATGTACGCGACAGTCATCGGCATTATCGGGGGCGTGCTCTTCTTTTTTGTGCCACCTATTCTTAACGATGCCGCGAGCTTTCTTCAACACCTTCCCGCTACACTCTCGTCGCTCAATATCGCCGAGATTACACACGGCTTCCTCCCCGGCTCGGTGACCGAGACGCTGAGCTCCGCCGAGGTGCTCCGCTCGCTCTCGACGACGCTTGCGGACTCGACAGGCGGCATCTTCTCGACCGTCTCGGCGTTTTTCGGCGGGCTCACGTCCTTTGTGCTCATCGTCGTCTTCTCCTTTTACTTTTGCGTGCAGGAGACCGGCGTTGACGACTTTTTGCGCGTCATCACACCTGTCGACGAACAGGCCTACGTACTCCACCTCTGGAAGCGCTCGCAGGACAAGATCGGCAAGTGGATGCAGGGGCAGCTCGTGCTCGCCCTCATCGTCGGCGTGCTCCTCTACTTGGGTCTCCTCATCTTGGCGGTACCAAACGCGCTTGTGCTCGCGGTCCTCGCCGCGGTGTTTGAGCTCATTCCGGTGTTCGGGCAGTTCCTTGCGGCCATACCCGCGGTCGCCGTTGCGGCGGCCGACGGCGGGGTGACCGCGGCTTTCCTTGTCGTCGGCCTCTACGTCATTGTGCAGCAGTTTGAAGCGCACCTTATATACCCCGTCGTCGTCAAAAAAGTCGTCGGCGTCCCCCCGCTCCTCGTCATCCTCTCGCTCATTATCGGCTTTAAGCTCGTCGGCTTCCTCGGCGTGCTGCTGTCCGTCCCTATTGCGGGCGCGATACAGGAATTTGTCTCGGACGTCGACCGCGAGAAGACGCGCGCGCTTGCGCGCGCGGGGATGACGCCGGAGGGCGAACCCGCCTAACCGATTTTTCCATGGACAAAAAGTTCTATATCACCACGCCCATTTTTTATCCCAATGCGAACTTGCACTTGGGGCATGCGTATGTAACCACCCTATGCGATGTCATTGCCCGCTACCACCGCCTGGTGGGGGACAAGACGTACTTCCTGACCGGCTCTGACGAGAACGCACAGACGGTTATCCAAGGAGCGATAAAAGCCGGAGAAGACATCCACGCCTTCCGCGACCGCATGGTCGAGGGGTTTGCGGCGCTCTTTAAGCGCCTCGATATTTCGTACGACCAATTTATCCGCACTTCAGACGAACAGATGCACTGGCCGGGCGCAAAAAGGCTGTGGGAAAAGATGGCGGCAGCGGGAGATATCTATAAAAAAGAGTACGAGGGGCTCTACTGTGTGGGGCACGAAGCGTTTATTACCGAGAAGGAATTAGTGGACGGCAAGTGCCCTGACCATGGCACGGTGCCGGAGCGCACCAAGGAAGAAAACTATTTTTTCAGGCTCTCAAAGTACACCGCCCCTATTAAATCGAAAATAGAGTCCGATGAACTTGAGATACTGCCCCAGAGCCGCAAGAATGAAATCCTCGCTCTTTTGGATGAAGGATTGCAAGACGTAAGCTTCTCCCGCCCCAAAGCAAAAGTGCCCGTTGGGATCCCTGTCCCGGGCGACGACTCCCAAGTCATGTACGTGTGGTGCGATGCGCTCTCCAACTACATCACGGCGCTCGGCTACGGGCGCGACGATGCTCTGTACAAAGAATTCTGGCCGGCCGACGTACACGTTATAGGCAAGGACATTTTGCGCTTTCATGCCGCCATCTGGCCCGGGATGCTTTTGAGTGCGGGAGTGCCACTGCCCAAAAGGCTGCTTGTACACGGACTCATACGCTCCGGCGGCAAAAAGATGAGCAAAACACTCGGCAATGTTATAGACCCCCAAGAGTTGCTGGAGGAGTACGGTACCGATGCCCTGCGATACTATCTCGCCCGCCACATTTCACCGTTCGAGGACGGCGACATCACCCGCGAACACTTTAAAGAGGTGTACAACGCCGACCTGGCCAATGGTCTCGGTAATCTCGCTTCGCGGATTATGCAGTTGGCGCAGATGCATTTGTCAGAGGGGACTCGGCCGGAGGCGGTTGGTTTCCCGAAAGAATACACAGAGCCGCTCGAGCAGTTTGAGGTTAATAAAGCTGTTGAGTATGTGTGGCAGTGCATTGCCGCCCTAGACCACAAAATCACCGAAACCCAGCCATTTAAAGTTGTTAAAGAGAATCCCGAACAAGGCAAAAAGATAATCCTCGAATTGACCCAAGAGCTGTATATCATTGGCCGTATGCTCAATCCGTTTATGCCGGCGACAAACGAAGCAATAAAAAAGGCTGTTGTTGAAAACAAAAAACCGGAGAACCTCTTTCCGCGCAAAGATTAACATTCCAACATTCTCAAGAATGTCAGAATATCTGTATGAAATTTTTTGACGCGCACTGCCACCTGCAATTCCCGCAGTACAAAAACGACCTGCCCCAGGTGCTCGCGCGCATGCGCGCGCTCGCACTCGGCGGCCTTGTGGTCGGCACCGACTATGAAGTCTCGAAAGCGGGGCTCGCACTCGCACGGCAACACGACTTTTTGTGGGCCTCGGTCGGCCTCCACCCCAACGACAACGAAGCCGAAGACTTTGATATGGAAAAGTATCAAGAACTCGCGCTCGACCCGAAAGTGGTGGCGATAGGGGAGTGCGGCTTGGATTACTTCAGAACCGGCAAGACGCCCGAGGAGCGCCGCACGCAGATGCTGCGCTTCGAGGCGCACATCCAGCTCGCACTCCGCGCGCAGAAGCCCTTGATTATCCACTGCAGGGACGCGCACGAAGACATGCTCACCACACTCGCAGCGCATCGCCGCGACCACGGCGACAAACTACATATTGTTATGCATTTTTTCACGGGGACGAAAGAGCTCGCACAAAAATATCTTGATCTCGGCTGCTACCTGTCCTTCCCCGGTCCGGTCACGTACACGGGCGAGTATGACGGCGCGATTGACGCGTGCCCCATGGACAAACTACTTGTCGAAACCGACGCGCCGTTTGCCGCCCCCACCCCCAACCGCGGCAAGCGCAACGAGCCGAGTTTTGTGCTTGATGTCGCGCGCAAGGTCGCCGCACTCAAAGGCCTTACACTTGGGGAGGTAGGCGCCCAAATCGTCCTTAATTCACAACATATTTTTAACTTGACAGTATAGTAGTTGATATAGTACAATGTTTTTCAGCTGGTGGGATGCGGATTCCCGCACCTCAGAACAGCACATTGTAATTTGCGATGAGTCCCAAGGAAGGGATGTGTCGCACAAACCAAAAGGATGAGTTGCCATGCGCAATGTGTCCGAATTCGGCGTGGGTCTTGCCCACGAATTTATGATCACCGCCGCCAAGGCCGGCTTCACCCCTGACGATATCGCCAACCTCGCGCATAGCGAGGAGAAGATGCGTAAAACAAAGCGTTTCGTCGACAACGGCTGTCAATTTGTCATCAAGGGACCCGGCGCGCTCGTCGTCGATCGCACCACACCTTTCGATCCGGCGAAATTCATCGGCTCCGGCTGGGAAATCGTCGAGGAAGATAAGAAGGCACTTGCACTGACGACAGTCGACTTCTCGAATGTCCGTTTCGAAAGCGGGCTTAAGGAAGGTGAGTCGGTAATTGATGGCGAGGAAAAGCTGAAGCGTCTCAAGCGCCTTGGCATCCGCCTCGACGCGAAGTTCGGCCAGACGCTTTTTGAAGAGAAGGGGCAAGCGACGCTCAGGTGGCTCTATGACACCTTCGGTATCACTTGGTTCGAGCTCTCGGGTACCGTTCTGCGGGATTCCCGCGGCTCCCGGTACTTCCTGTATCTCCGCCGCGACGACGATGGGTCGTGGCACTGGCGCTGCAACTGGCTCGACTACGGTCGCAGTCGTGTCAACGTCTCTCCGCTCCTCGCAAGTTGAAATCTGCTTTTGGAATCTATTGCTCTGGCACCTGGTTCCTTAGCTCTTGGGCCGCATCTTGCGATGCGGCCCATTTTATTTGATATGCACTCGCGTCTGGGGTTGATTTTCTTGGTTGGGTGCATTTTCCAGACCATCGCGTCCTGCGCACAGCGACGAAACGGCGGATGCTGAGAAACCTAGGACGCAACCGCAGTCCCGAAGTCGCCGCGTCGTATCGCGGGCTGCTTACGCACGGGAATGCGTACAAGTTGCGGCAGAAAATCTGACGTGCTATGGTGTCCTCATGGCAGAGACGCCGCGCTCCGAAGAGGGGCTCACCCAAGCGGATATAGAACAGAAGCGGCCCGTATACGAGGTTGGCTTTCACCTTGTGCCCACGGTGGGCGAACAGGGTGTCGGCGCGGTTGTCGAGAAAATCCGCAAGCTCCTCGGCGGGGCGGAATTTATTTCAGAAGGATTCCCCACGCGCATGACGCTCGCGTACACGGTGGAGCGCGCCGCCCAGGGCAAGCGCGAGAAGTACCGCGAGTCCTACTTCGGATGGATTAAATTTGCGACAGAAAAGGAACATATCCCCGCGCTCGAAGCGGCACTGCTCGCGATGCCGGAGGCGCTGCGCTCGCTCATCATCGAAACTGTGCGCGAAGACATCAAGACCGAGCCGCGCCGGGCCGTCTTTTCCTCCGACCGGCTCGAGGGGCAGACGCTCGTGGCACCCAAACCTGTCGCAGAAAAGGGCGGCGAGGTCTCCGAAGAGGAACTCGAGAAGTCGCTCGAGGCGCTTACGGGCGGGGTAGAATAACTATATGTATCTCAACAAGGCAATGGTGTTCGGCAACTTGACCCGCGACCCGGAGCTCCGCGCGCTCCCCAGCGGCGGGCAGGTGTGCTCCTTCGGGCTTGCCACAAACCGCGTCTATAAAAAGGCTGACGGCACCAAGGCCGAGCAGGCCGAGTTCCACAACATCGTCGTCTTCGGCCGCCAGGCCGAGACCTGCGCACAGTATCTCAAAAAAGGTTCAACCGCGTACGTCGAGGGCCGCCTCCAAACCCGCAGCTGGGAGGGGGAGAAGGGCAAGCAGTACCGCACCGAGATAATCGCCGAGCGCGTGCAGTTTGGTCCGCGCTCCGCCGGTTCGGGCGGCGGCGCACCGCGCACCGAAGCCGAGGCTCCGCAAAAGGCCCCGAAGGAAGACGCAATCGAGTATCCGGAAGAGACCGACATTAATCCTGACGATATACCCTTCTAAATTTATTTAGAAGAAATATAAAAGAAAATAAAATAGTTATGCCTCCCAAGACTACAGAGCAGTACTACAGCCCACAGTTTATCCGCGTGGACTACAAGGACACCGAGCTTCTGAAGAAGTTCCTCAACCCGCACGGCAAAATTATGCCCCGCCGGCGCACCGGGCTCTCCGCCCCCCAGCAGCGCATGCTCTCGCAGGCCATCAAGCGTGCGCGCTTCATGGCACTCCTGCCCTACATCATCCGCTAACTATTTTTGTCGACGCGCTCGACGTACGTGCCTTCCTGCGTGTTGATGCGCACGACATCGCCTTCGTTGATAAACAGCGGCGCGTTTATCGTCGCGCCCGTCTCAAGTACAATTTGCTTGCTCCCGCCCTGGCGCGTGTCGCCTTTGACCGCGGGCGGTGCCTCTTTGACCGTGAGGTCCATTTTGATGGGGAGCTTGAGCCCGATTATCTTTTCGTCGAACACGAGCGCTTCCAGCACCGTATTTGGTTTAAGAAATTGTCCCTGTGCACCTATCGTTTCCTCGGGGAGCTCGAAGCGGTCGGCGGGGTTGTCTATTGCGCAGAACCACCACTGTCCGCGGTTGGTATACAAATATTTTACTTGTTTGGTTGAAAGGTCGGCCTCCTCGACTTTCTCGGAGACGTGGAACGCCTGCTCGGTCACGCGCCCGGTAATAAGGTGGCGGAGCTTGGTTTGGTTGACCGGCTTGCGCTGCTGCTTGCGGAAGACGTGCGCATCGAGCACCTCGTAGGGCTCGCCGTCGAGGAGGATGACCTTCTTGGGGAGGATTTCGTTGTACTCGAGCATTGCCATATCAAGAAAATGGGCCCCGGGAGGGCTGTGCGGAGCATTCTATACTAGTTTAATGTCACGGTACAGTCTCGCGGCACTCTCGGGCGCTCTTGTGTGTGCCGCGATATGGTGGTGGCCCCTTGCAATGGTGGCGCTCGTGCCGCTCTATGCGCTCGCAACGGCCGCTCCTTCCCAACGTGACGCTTTTAGATATGGAGCGGTCGCGGGAATTTTTTTGTGGGGGCCAATTTGCGTGCTCACGCTTGCACAACTTGTCCCCGGTCTCGGCGGCGAGTACTACACATGGGTCATCCGCGCCTTGAGTCTCCCCGCAGCACTTACGGGGGGCATCCTTGTTGGCGTGGTGGCGTTGTTGTGGCAGCGGATGAGCGGCCGCTCGCCACTAGTGCGGACATTGGGTGCCGCAGGCGTCTGGGTGATGTTTGAGGCACTGGTACAATGGATATCAAACGGCTATTGGATGGCAGCGCTCGGCACTTCGCTCACGGACGCTCCTGGCGCGCTCATTCTCGCGCGCTTGGGCGGGGCCCCACTCATCTCTTTCGTTGCCGTCTTTTTTGCCGGAACGTTCGTCGAAGTGTATCGTGTGCGCAACACTCCCCGCGGCATTGCGCCGTTTGGTGTGGCGCTCGGCGTAGTGGCGCTTACTGTCGCAGTCCTCGCGGCATTGCCAGAACGCACGCAGAATACCCTGACGGTTTCGATTATTCAGTCAGTGCCAGTGCAGCACTTTGATCTGGCGCTCGGTTCGTGGCAGGGGAATGAGTTTTATAATCCGATCCTGCGCGCCTTGCTGGAGAGCGCCGGGTCTCCCGACCTTATCGTATATCCCTCGCCTCTTGCAGAGCAAGCGATGTCTCCTGAGCAGGATGCCTCCGTTGGCTCGTGGCTCGCACGATTTGAGAGCACCTCAACAAGTGTGTTGCTGTGGGGGCTTATGGCACAAGACGACCGCACGTATACCTACAATGCTCTCTGGGGCGCGGGGCAAGAACAGATCTATCAAAAAAATGTACTCTACCCACTCTCGGACTACTCCCCATGGTGGGCAAAATTTGCGGGGGTTGAAAAGTCCTCCGAAGAGGTGAGTTCCGGGACGCAGACGGCGCCCCTTTCTCTGGGCGGGCTACGCTTGGGGAACCTCATTTGTTCGGAACTCGAGCAGGACGGGTGGGCGCGCAGACAAGGGGCCTCCGCAGATCTTATTCTGGCCGACGGCTTCGACGCGTTCTTCCCCAGTGCGTTTGCCGGAGAGTACAGTATAAAGATAGCGCGCTACCGCGCCGCCGAGCTTGGTGTGTCCGTGGTGCGCGCGAATGTATTCGGGCCGAGCGCCCTCATTGCAGCCGGAGGCAAGGTTGTTGCGGACCTTCCATACGGCCATCGCGGCGTTCTTCGGGCGGAGCTTCCTATTGAGCGCGTTTCTACGCCGTATCGGGCGATAGGAGAGTGGGGCACATACGCACTATGTGCGCTTGTGCTGTGCGTGGCCTACAGACACAGACGCCGCTAAATTTCCTGGTAGTGAGGGTCGACGGCGACGCGGACGCTCGCAGAGGTTTCAGGCCCGCCGCCGCCGTTTTGGCACGTGAGCGTAAAGGTCGTCGTCGATGCGAGGGGACCGGTCGAGACTGAGCCCGAGGACCCGCCTACGTTGCTAAAGCCGTTGTCGCCGTCTATTTTGCATGCACTCGCGTTAGCCGCACTCCACGTGAGAGTCGTCGACATACCCGGGCCGACGGGCGCCGGACTCGCATAGAAGTTCCGTCCTATGACCGGCGGCGGACACGCGCTATTAGGCGGCGGGGTGGCATTGCACGAGCCTGTGCCGTTTCCGTTATTGACCACAGAGCCCAAGTTGGTCATACCGCAGGAGTTAGAGGCCGAAGTACACGCGGCGCCCACCCGGACCTGGCTTGAGCCGCCGGCGGAGGCAGGCTTACTATTGCTGCAGCCCCAAAATACCCCCGCAGCACACAGACCTAGTGGGGCACCGATACCCAATACATCTAGTTCGCCGCTAAATAATAAGGCACCCACACCACCAAACCCTCCTGTAGCCACCGCCAGCACAACGTACACGACAACAGCAATGACTGCCGCGGCCGACGATCTGCCTCTGGGTTGTTTGAGAGCCATGTAGATAACGGTGTAGCACCGTCTTTTTTAAGTATATACTCAACATGAGTTCGCCTAGCCGCGCTGTACACACATGAGAATCTTACGCACCATAGGTATCACGCTTCTCGTGTTTGTATTGAGCACCGCTCTGGATGCCGGGGTGTTGTATTGGGCGGGCACGACACCGCAAGGGCAGCGCATGCTGCGGGATTTCTTGGTTGCACACTACCAAGCGCCGCAAGCGCCCGCGTCTATTCCGCAAGCAACATCGAGCCAGCAGGCATACTTCCCCATCCCCAAAGAGGATGCGACGGAGGATTACTACCTTGCGTTTAATAACGTCTTGCGGGACACTTATCAGCTCAACGACGTCAACACGCAACTTGGCCCTGTGCTCGATCAACTCAACCAACTCACACTTTCGTGCCGCTACACCGACTTTTATGACCTCATAACCGAAGCGCGGCAATTGGCCAATCGCAACTCCACACTTGCGGCGCAGTTTAATCTCCACATAAGTGCGCTCGGGGAAGCCAACGTCAAAACGAGCGATGCCTTAATCAAGTCCACAACCAACTCGACCGTCACGGCGGGGCAGGCGCTCGGAGGGGCGCTCACGACCTACGCGGCTGCTATCCAGGATCTCCTCTACGGCGATACGCCCACAAGCGCGCAACTCAGCGACATTCAAAATAAAGTAGCCGCCCTTGAAGGTGCATCTCAGAACTTTGCAGATGCGCTCAAGCCCCTCTTGCAGCGCATTGGGGATGAGATAAAACGCTTGACCGCCACTTCGACTCCGGCCACCCACTAAGTCTCTTGAAACTTCGCCGGAGCGGCCCTTGTTACAAAGGGTGTGAGTGTATATGCTGTGGGGATGAGTTTACTTGAAGACTCCAAAGAGCGCAGTGACGAGGATATCCTTGCGCTCTGCACCTCGCACCCGTCACTGTTTGCGCTCATTGTGCGTAAGTACGAGGCCCCGTTCATGCGCAAAGCGCTTTCTATTGTGCGCGCCGAGGACGCGGCACAGGACGTGGTGCAGGAAGCCTTCACCAAGATCTACCTCAACGCGGGTAAGTTTAAAAAGCAGGAAGGCGCGAGCTTTTCCTCCTGGGGGTACCGCATCCTCATCAACACCGCGCTCACGCACTACGCGCGGGCAAAGCGCCGCGGCGATTCGACCGCGCGCCTCGACGATGAGATTTGGGCGCTCATCCCCGACAAAAATCTCCAACAGTTTGAGCGCCGCGAGCTGCAGGATTTGATTGCTTCGGTACTCTCGCGCATGCCGGGCCCCTTGGCTGCAGCATTGAACGCCTTTTTTATAGAGGGGAAGACCCAAGAGGAGATAGCGGGGGAGGCGGGCGTATCGGTCGGGGCCATCAAAACGCGCGTCCACCGGGCCAAGGCCGAGTTCCGCAAAGTGTACGAAACTTTACAGGCTAAGCCGTAGTTGCAAAAGTGTTATGGCATCAAGCATTGAAAAACAGGTGATGGCGGGCGTGGGGGTCGTGTACGCCGCACGCAAAGCGGCGAGCCTGACGGCGCTTAAACTTTATGTACTTGCGGCCGGGCTCATTGCACTGTGGCAGCTCACATGGGTGCACAAAGTATTCGCCAACTGGCAGGCGGTGGGGCTGCGCGGCACGTGGCAGTTTCTCACCTACGCGGTGGTGCATACGCACGCCTCGGTGCAACTCACTCTCGCGGCCATCGCGGTTACCGGGTGTTGGCTTGCGGTCGATGCCGTGCGCGGCCTCTCGCAGCGGGGCGCGCTCGTGCACTAGTCGTTTATACTGGAGGGCATGCACCCGGCGCACTCCTCCCGCAACCTGCTCGTACTGTTTTTTGTGATGGTCGTGCTGCTGGCCGCGGCGATGTGGTTGGGGCAAGGTTCGCCCGCCACTCTCACCCTGTCTCCCACGTACAATCAGAGCACGGCCGCCAATATGGCCACAGGGACCGCGCCTTCAACCGCGCAACACTAGGTTACCCGCCTTCGTCCTCCGCTCCGCTGACCTTGGCGCCCGCAACCGCAACTTCGCTGAGCCGGGCGCGGATTTCTTTGAGCACTTCGTTGGCAACCTTTTTATTCTCCCGCAGGTACGTGCGCGTCGCGTCGTAGCCGCGGCCGAGCTTTTCCTCCCCCCACGCGTAGCTCGTGCCGCTCTTTGTTATGATGCCGAGCTTTTCGCCGAGCGCAATAAGCTCGCCCTCGCGGCTCACCCCCTCGTTGTACATGAGATCAAACTCCACCGAGCGGAAGGGTGCCGCGACTTTATTCTTGACCACCTTGACCCTGTGGCGGCCGCCCACGACCTCCTCGCCTTTTTTGATTTGTGCGATGCGGCGGATGTCGAGGCGCACCGATGTGTAAAACTTGAGCGCCTTGCCGCCGGTTGTCGTCTCCGGGTTGCCGAACATGACGCCTATTTGCATGCGGATTTGGTTGATGAAGACGACGATGGTCTTCGACTTGGCGACAATAGCCGTGAGTTTGCGCAGGGCTTGGGACATGAGGCGTGCCTGCTTGCCGACGTGGCTCTGGCCCATATCGCCCTCGATTTCGTCCTTGGGGGTGAGCGCCGCCACCGAGTCGACGACAATGAGGTCAATTTTGCCGCTGCGCACCAAACTCTCGACGATTTCGAGCGCCTGCTCGCCGGTGTCGGGCTGGCTGACCAAAAGTTCATCGAGCTTGACGCCGATTTTGCGCGCGTACTCCGGGTCGAGCGCGTGCTCCGCATCGATGAAGGCACACACGCCGCCCTTTTTCTGCGCTTCGGAAATCGCGTGGAGCGTGAGTGTGGTCTTGCCCGAGGATTCAGGACCAAAAATTTCAATGATGCGCCCGCGCGGGTACCCGCCGATGCCGAGCGCCCAATCGAGCCCCACCGAGCCGGAGGGGATGACGTCGATGTTGACCTTGGGTGCCTCACCCAACTTCATGATTGCTTCCTCGCCGAACTTGGTCTTTATTTCCCGTATTGCCGCGTCGATGGCGGCGGACTCTTTTCCGCCGGAGGCGGACCCGCCCTTGGCGGACTTTTTTTCGGCAACTTTAGCCATGCGTTTCAAAGCAGTACTTAACAACGTTAATAGTGATGGTCCGGAGCGCCCGGCGGCCAAAGCGGTCTACCGCCGCAACCGTCACTGTAGTATACCCCGCGGGCGGGGCAAATTTCTCCACAAATTGACCCGCTTCATTTGTGTATGCGGGGGCGTCGTTGATGCTCAAAAAAGCTATATTTTGGGCGCTCCCGACGACCACGACAAGCGGCGAGGAAGTGGCCGAGCCGTCCTTGGGCGCGTCTATGGTGATGACCGGGCCCTCAATAAGTTTGCGCGCCTCAAACAGGCCGTAGCCGACGACAAGGAGTGCAATGAGGACGATAACCGCGCGGCGCATGCGGAGTAGTATATAGGAAAACGCCGCCCCGTCATGGGCGGCGTTTGTGTCAACGAAGTCCGAGGTCGGGGTTTGGCGGGTTACTGGCAGTCGCCGACGCAGGTTGAGCGTGTGGCGGCTCGGAGCGGGATAATCCCATCGCTTCGCTATGGTAGTCGCTCACGATGCCGGAAGACACTGAACCGAAGACACCCTCGAACACCTTCAGTAAGAGATACCGCCGCTCGGTCTTATTGGAGGTAAATAATTCAATCGGTTTCCACACGTTGGTATAGAGCAGCAGATCGACGTGTGGGTTGAGCGCCTTTTGGTTGATGAGTGCCTCGAGGAGTCGCTTGGCGTGCAGCCCGAAGATGATGCGGTAATTTTCTTCGGTTATCCGCTGGAGCGAATCGACAATTCTTTCCACCAAGCGCTGCTGCTCGGCTTCGTGTTCTTGTACTTTGTCCAGGTCGCAGAGCATTGATGCCTCCCATTTTGTTGTCAGCCGCAAACACTCTAGCACTTACACTTCTTCCTCGCCAGCGGGCTCGGGGGGCCCTGATTTATCTAAAATTTCGCGCGGCTTGGCGCCGTCGCCGGGGCCTATGACCCCGCGCTCTTCAAGGAGATCGATGATGCGCGCCGCGCGCGCGTAGCCGATGCGCAGTTTGCGCTGCAGGTAGCTTGTCGAAGCCTTGCCCGCCTCGAGAACGGCAGCGCGCGCGGCTTGGTACACGTCGTCGTCGACATCGTCCTCATCGCCAAAGCCGCCCCCGCCGCCGAAGTTTGAACCGACTCTGACACCGTCGCTGCCCGCAGCCGCCGGCGCAATTTCTATCGGGAGTTCAGGCTCGTTGTTCTTGGCGATAAAATCTACAACCGATTTCACCTCCTTTTCGCTGATGAACGCGCTCTGCAGGCGCACCGGCTTGCTCATGTCGCCCGAGAGGTAGAGCATGTCGCCGCTCCCGAGCAACTTCTCCGCGCCGCCTTGGTCCAAAATGGTGCGCGAGTCTATCTGGCTCGCGACCTGGAGCGCAATGCGGGTGGGGACGTTGGCCTTGATGAGTCCGGTGATGACGTTGACGCTCGGCCGCTGGGTGGAGAGCACCAGGTGGATGCCAACCGCCCTGCTCATCTGCGCGAGCCGCACCACCGCGGCCTCGAGTTCCCGCGGGAAGCTCTGCATAATGTCGGCCAACTCGTCGATGACGACGACGATGTAGGGCAGCGCTTCAGGGACTTCGGCGCCCTCCTCGGCCCCGCGCTCTTTGAGCTTTTTGAGCTTGGGGGCAAGAATATTTTGGTGGTAGGACTCGACGTCGCGCACGCGGTGCTCTTCAAGAATATTGTAGCGCCGCTCCATTTCCTTGCCCGCCCAGCGCAAGGCCATAATGGCCTTCTTGGCGTCGGTGATAACAGGCGTTAAGAGGTGGGGGAGGCTGCGGTAGAGAGTCAGCTCGACGCGCTTGGGGTCGATCATAATAAATCGCAATTGCTGGGGGCTAGAGCGGTACAGCAAACTGGTGATGAGCGTGTGGATGGTGACCGACTTGCCCGAGCCGGTCGCGCCCGCGATGAGCACATGGGGCATCCGGGCGACATTGGCAAAGTGGCTCCCGCCCGCGATGTCGCGGCCCAAGGCGACCACGAGCGGCTTGTGGCTTTGCACAAAGTCGGGCGACTCGAGAATGGTGCCGAGGCCCACGGTCACCTTGGTTGAGTTCGGCACTTCAATGCCGACGAGCGACTTGCCCGGAATGGGCGCTTCGATGCGCACCGGGTGGGCGGCAAGTGCCAACTCGAGGTTGTTTTGGAGTGCGACGATTTTTTGGAGGCGCACCCCTTCCGCCGGTTTTATCGCGTAGCGCGTGACCGAGGGCCCGATAGAAATTTCATCAAGCTCGATTTGGATGCCGAAGTTTTGTAGCGTGCGCTTGATGATGTTGGCGTTGCCTTTAATGTCGCCCACGCCGGGGCGCCCGCGATCGCGCTCTAGCAAGGAGAGCGGCGGGGGAGTGTACTGTCCGAGGAGCGCCTTGAGTGCCGCGGCGGCCGAGCGCGCCTTTGCGGGCGCGACGGGCTCCTCGTCATCTTCTTCGTACTCAGATTCCTCTTCTTCGCCATCCTTCCCTTGAGACTCTTCTTCGTTTTCCGCGGGCGCCTCGTCATACGCACTCAACGGGTCGTACGCGGGAGTAGTGCGGCTCCAGAGCCCGCGCGCAAAGGTCCACAACCCCACAAAGGGTGCGGTGGAGAGGCGCCCTTCGACAATGAGGAGGAGCGACACAAGAAGCACTGCCCCCAAGATGAGCATCGCCGCGTAGATGTCGAAGTAGGCGACCATGGGCGCGGATATTGCATGTCCGACGATGCCGCCGTGTCCACTCGCGATGTCGACAAACCCGAGCCCCGAGATGATAAAAAAGATGCTCGCGACGAGCTTGAGGTAGTCGGGACTCTCGGCACCCTCATCGCGCTCTTTAAAAAAGGCCGCTGCAAGGACAAAAAAGAGCGCCGGCACGAGGAAGTACCCGGCACCGAGGAGCTCGGCAAAGAGCCGGTAGGCGTCTGAGCCCGCAATACCCGCCGCCCCAAAGGCGGCCAGGGTGAGAAAGACCCCCGCCACAGTGAGGGCGATAGAAAGTATGGTGCGCCTTGTCTCCGCGGGTATGGCAGAGAGGGGATTGCCGAAACTAGAGGCTTTCTTGCGCGCCATTGCGCAATTTTATCACGGCATTCCTAGTGGTTGACTCCACAGATTCGTGTATACTTACGGGCGTCCATGACGTCCGAGAGAATGTCTTATAGATTTTAAAGGACATTAAAGGACATAATGATAAAAGACATGTCAGAGCGAGGTGCAAAATTTCACGAATTCTCTTTACATTCAGTACTTTTTAAAGGACGTCTTGATTGGTATTGGTGCTATTTAAAGACAGACAAGATTGCACAAGTGCTTGCGCACCTGTCCGTTATGACCCCCGATGTGGGCGAGGTAATGCGCGCCGCAGCGGCACTGCCCTCCCAGATTGCCCACCTTGCCGCAGGCGAGATAGATGCCGCCATCGTGCTCTCCGACATCTACGCGCTCCTCTCGGAGCTCCGCGTACTCCAGGCCGCGCAGCTCATCGATAGGGAAAATGTCCTTATTTTGCAGCGGGAATATGAACAGGTGGCCGAGCGGCTGGTTGCAGGGAGCCACCCGAGCCCCTTTGCGGCGACGGCGGACCTCTCGGTGACTCTGCCGGATGGGCAACACGCCACACTCCCGGCGCTCGAGGTCGGAAAGGCCGCCGGCAAATCGAGCGGGCTGAAGGCCCTCAGCGACAGGGCCAAGAAGATATTGGACATTGTCCGAAAGAATAAGAGCGTGTCCATTAAGGATATAGCGGGGGAGGTCCGCGGGTGTAGCGAAAAGACGCTCCAGCGGGAGATCGCTACTCTTATAGAGGCCCGTCTTGTGCGCAAGGTGGGGGAGCGCCGCTGGACCCTCTATCTCCCCCTATAAGGGCCCCTCTAATTAATATTATAGACTTTACCCTTTCCTAGAGTAGGCTTGCGCCACTGGGCTATTTTGTGTAGGTTTTAGGGGTCGTTTAGATACCTAAAGAAAAGCCCGTTTTGGGCCTACTTGTGTTATCCACACGACTATTTGGAGGCCCAGAGGGGTACCCATATAATGGTAGCTAGCCGCCTGCGGGGATACAACCCTGCGGACGGGGCGTTTTGGCTCATTGAAAACTTAATAGCGAATCACATTCATGAAGACTCCGTAAGCCTTGGTGCTTATGGGCGTCAATTAATCGTGTGTTCAACTCCTCTCTGAAATTCGGGATGTCCCTTTCTTGTTGCATGGCCGCTCGACCCTTCTCCCTTCTTGCTACCAACCCCGGTGCCTCTTCTTAAAAGGCCTGGGAGGTAGATGTTCGATTACTGGTGATTACAAATAAGTGCATTTTAGTTAGCTATGAATTCAATTAGCATCAGTTCGCAAAAGCTGGTTGCAGTTGCCATAGGTGTAGTTGCGGTGGTTGCTTTCGCAGGCGCCTTCGCTGTTACCCCCGCTCACGCGGCGGCAGCCTGCCCGGCTCTCACCCGCTCGCTCTCCAAGGGTATGAGCGGCGCGGACGTTAAGGCCCTCCAGGTGTTCCTTAACTCCAACGCCGGTACTCAGGTTTCTGCATCGGGTGTTGGCTCCCCCGGCAATGAGTCCACCTACTTCGGTGGCCTTACGTTCGCTGCGGTAGTCAAGTTCCAAAAGGCAAACAACGTGTCTCCGATCGGCATCGTCGGTCCTTTGACCCGCGCAGCCATCTCTGCGGTCTGCTCTGGCTCCCAGAGTGGCACCGGCACAGGTACCGGCACCGGCACAGGTACAGGCACAGGCACGCTCGTTGTTGCTGGCGGCGCGCAGCCGGCCAACTCGCTTGCTCCGGCAAACGCCACGCGCGTTCCGTTCACTACTTTCACTGTCACCAACAACAGCTCCGCTGCGGTGACGGTCAACTCGGTGACGGTCCAGCGCACCGGTTTGGGTGTTGACGCAAACTTCTCGGGTATCGTCTTGGTGGACAGCAATGGCCTCCAGATCGGCACCGCGAAGACGCTCAACTCCAACCACCAGGCTAACCTCGATGGCTTTACCATCGCGGCGGGTGCGTCGATGACCTTCACGGTTGTCGGCAACATGGGTGCTGAGACCGGCAACAGCGGCCAGGTCGTCAGCTTGCAGGTTGTTGCAGTCAACACCTCGGCGGCGGTCTCCGGCTCGCTCCCGATAACGGGTGCCTCTCAGACCATGAACACCACGTTGACCTTGGGCTCGTTCTCCACCACGACGTCGTCCTACGACCCGGGTGCAGCACAGACCAAGAACATCGGCGACACGGGCGTGCGCTTCTCGGGGCTGCGCTTTACCTCAGCTTCTGCTGAAGACCTTCGCCTCTACAGCCTCCGCTGGCGCCAAGTCGGCTCGGCTTCGGCCTCTGACATCGCCAACATCACGACTGTTGTCAACGGTACGTCCTACCCGACGACCATTGACTCTACCGGCAGGTACTACACGACCGTCTTCCCGGGCGGCATCCTGATTGGTAAGGGCAACAGCGTAGACGTGTATGTCCAGGGCGACATCGTCGGCACCAACTCTGCAAACCGCACGGTTGAAATGGACATCGACAAGAACACGGATGTGTACTTTGTCGGCCAGACGTACGGATACGGCTCGACCGACCTCGGTTGTGCCGGACTCCAGTGCACCAACCAGCCGTGGCGCGCAGGATATGTGACGACCATCAACGCTGGTACGGCGACCTCCATCAGCAAGGCGACGTCGGTTCCGGCGCAGAACATCGCGGTTAACGTCAACAACCAGCCTCTCGGCGGGTTTGTGACGAACTTCCGCGGCGAGCCGGTCTCGGTCACCGGGCTCAAGTTCTCGGTATCGACTTCATCGACACAACTTGGCCGTGTCACGAGCATCAGCCTCGTTGACGAAAACGGCTTAGTTGTTGCCGGTCCTATCGACAACACGACTACGGCCACCAACGACACGACCGGTTCTGCGCTGACCTTCAGCGACACGGTCACCTTCCCGGTCGGTACGCACACGTACACCTTCAAGGGCAAGATCGGCACCACGGCGGGCAACGGCTCGACCGTGACGATCTATGTCACGCCGTCCGCGTGGACGGGCGTCACTGGTCAGGTGTCGGGCAACACCGTTTCGCTTTCTTCGATCGGTGTATTCTCGCTCAACCAGATGACGGTCAAGGCGGCTTCGCTCACGGTATCTATGGCGGCCACTCCGGTCAGCCAGAACATCGTGGCGGGCGGCCAGGGTATCCTCTTCGGCAACGTGCAGCTTGACGCTTCACAGTCCGGCGAGGACGTACGCCTCAGCTCGATACCGCTGCGCTTCAGCAACGGCACGGGCCTCCAGACCTGCCAGGTGTGGAACGGTTCGACTGCCCTCAACACGGGCAGCAACGTCCCGACGAGCATCAGCTCCAGCGCGGTGAACAACTTCACCCTCGACAACACCCTCACGGTGCCGAAGGGTACAGTGCTCACGCTCGGCGCGAAGTGCAATACTACGAGCTCTGCCTCGGGTACGTACACTGTCTCGCTCAACAGCTCCGACACGATCTCTGCAACGGGCGTCACTTCGGGCTCGTCGGTCACTGTGACCAACAGCGCGAACGCCGGCGGCACGATGACGGTCGGCACAGGTTCTCTCACGGTCTCGGTCGACGCCTCATCGCCCTCCTACACGGTTGCGACAGCAGGCACGACCGGAACGACAATGTCGGTACTTAAATTCCGCGCCGCCAACGAAGCGATCACGCTCAACAAGCTTGGTCTCACGCTCACTGGTGGCTCGGGTACAAACACTGGCTCCTCGACCGCTCAGGACCTCACCCAGGTGTACCTCTACGCAGGCTCCGGCCTCAACGTAGCAGCAGGCACCCTCCTTGGTACGGCGGTAATCACGGGTACGAACATCTCGGCAACCTCCACACTTTCGACCCCGGTTGTCCTTCCGAAGGACACCGACGCGACGATCGTCGTGAAGGCTGACCTTGCAAACCAGGGTACAAGCCAACCGGGTACTCCGGGCAACCTCGTCAAAGTCGACCCGCTCAACGCGGAAGGCTCCGGCCAGTCCTCGGGTCTCACGATTGGCGCGGGTCTCGCATCGACGGGCGCAAACGGTGTCCGTGTCTTCAAGTCCTACCCGACGGTGGCTCTTGAGACTGGCACGAACCAGCTCTCGGCCAATGGTATCGGTGATGGTCGCCTCATGCGCTTTAAGGTAACTGCAAGCGCGGGTGGCCCCGTAGGCTTGAGCCAATTCAAGTTCACCCTCTCGACCACGTCTGCAACGGTGACCGCCATCAACATGTATGGCTACACCGACGCGGCGTACAGCCAGCCTATCTCCGGTGTCGGTACGGGCGGTTTGGTCAACTCCTCCTCGGTCGCTCCGACCGCGACGGCGTTCACCATCACCCCGTCCTCGCTCATCGAAGTTCCGGCAGGCGGCACCTATTACTTCCAGGTGCAAGGCACGGTCTCTGGTACGGCAGCCACCTACAACGTAGCGACAACCCTCTCGGGTGACAGCGCGTTCCTGGCGATTGCTGACCAAGCCGCGACCTCGACGAAGCTAGTGAACAACAGCACTGCGACGAGCAATGCCAACTTCACCTGGTCTCCGAACTCGACGACAACCGCAGTTGCTGCAAGCAACGACTGGACCGACGCCTTCGGTATTCCAGGGCTCCCGGCCAGCGGTATCGTTCAGAACCGCACGCAGTAATCTCTCTGATTACTGAATAGGCAGGAGACAACTGCTTAGCAAAAAACCCACTCTTACGAGTGGGTTTTTTGTTTTGCCTGAAGCCTTAAAGAAAGTTTTACTCTGCAGTGCTGTCGTATATACTACTGTCTATGCAACAGAGTGTATGGATGTATGGGCTTGTGGGGGTGGGTGTCGCGATACTCGTCGCGGCAGGGCTCCTCTTCGGCCTGCCCGCCCGCACCTCCACTTCGACAGGTACTAATGCGACATCGACCGCAACCACCTCTGTCGGCGGCGCGGGTATTACAACAACGGGCGGGCAGGTGACCGTATCCTTGGTGAGCAACACCGGCGTGTCCGTGCCGCCGCCCTCCCTCACACGACCGATTACCATCGACCCCAACCTGCCTCCGGATGCGCAAAAGATATTGCGTGACGGAGAGCAGAATTTCATCACGCAACTCAAAGCAGACCCCACGCGGGTTGACCTTTGGCTGCTCTTAGGCACCGACCGCAAGATAGCGGGGGACTACGAAGGCGCCGCCCTGGCATGGACGTACGTCGCCGCAGTCTCGCCCGCTCCCTACAACTACACCGCGCACGGCAACTTGGGCGACCTCTATCTCAACTTCCTCCATGACTTCGCCTTGGCCAAAGCCGATTACCAAGCGGCGGTTGCTCTGGAGCCTCATAATCAAGACTACGTCAATGGTCTCGCGGCGGCACAGGCGCATCTTAAGTAACATGCGCGAGCGACTACTGAAAGTACTGCGCTCGCGCATCTCCGGAGCTCCGCTTACGAGTGCGGCCATAATCGTAGCGGCCGGGTTTCTTGCCGGCGTGAGCGTGCTATGGGCCTCCAATACCTATTTCTTTATAAAATCTGTTGGCGGTCCTCTCTCGAGCCCCTCCGTGCGGCTATCGCAGAGTGAGTACCCGCTCATCAGCCCCCTGCTGTTGTGCAATGCCAGCGACCAAAGAAATTTTAATCAAGACAGCGCGCTTGCAGGAAAGATAAACGGGTTCGTCCAAGACCGTGTGTCAAAAGGAGCCGCCGAAAAGATGTCGGTGTACCTGGTCAACTACCAGACAGGACAGTGGGCCGGCGTTGACGAAGACGAGCGCTACGATCCCGCAAGCATGCTCAAAGTGCCGCTTATGGTGGCCTTTTTAAAGTACGCGCAATCCGATCCGGGCATCCTTTCACAACAGCTTGCATTCAATGGCACCGACCAAAATGCGGGCGAATATTTTAAATCGTCAAACGGCATACAGCCGGGGGTCTCCTATAGTGTTGATGAGCTCCTCCGCGACATGATAGGCTACTCTGACAACAACGCCGCAGCACTGCTTGAACAGTCAATCGATCAGACTTTGCTTAAAGAGGTGTACACCGATTTGGGGCTCCCCGTTCCGGTCAAAGGACCCAACATCGACTACATATCGGTCAAGTCGTACGCCTCGTTCTTCAGGGTCCTCTACAATGCGACGTATCTCGACTACGAATACTCTGAAAAAGCGCTTGAATTGCTGGCGCTTCACGATTTCCCACAGGGGATAGAAAGCGGGGTACCTGCGAGCGTCACCGTGGCGCAGAAGTTCGGTGAGCGGAGCGTCTATTCACAAACCGGGATACTCATAGACCGGGAGCTCCACGACTGCGGTATAGTCTACAAACCCGGGTCGCCTTTCCTCCTGTGCATTATGAGTAGGGGGCAGGACTTTGATGTGTTGGCAAAAAATATCAGCGACTTGAGCGCTCTCATTTATAAGAATATCGGATCGACCATATCTCCGTAGAATCATGAAATACATCACATTCACTCTCATCATGCTCGTAAGCCTTGTTGCGGCATCGCCCGCCCGTGCGGCGACATCGAGCCTTTCTATAAGCGAAAAGGGCGTCTTCTCCGCTAACAACGTTGTCGTGCTTCAGAAAAACGGCACAAATCTTTTTTGCCGCGTGAGCTGGGGCGATGCGTACGTGCGCATCACCATACTCACAACACCCGGCGGGGCTCCTGCAAAAATTATTAAAAACCACGGCGGCGTGGGCACCGTCGACGACATCTCTGAAGGCGACCTTCTGAGTGTGCAAGGGACGCTCGCCTTGGGCGCGGACAACCTGCTCATCAACGCGACTAAAATCGTCGACTATGCGGCCAACTTCGAGCAAAAGACAGTGGCAGGCACTATAAACGCACTGGGGCAAGGGGTGCTAACGCTGCGCGACAAGAATCTCGGCACCATAACGCTCGTCGCGAGCTCGACTGCAACTATGACCAAGGGCAAGCGCACCATAACGATGGCTGACCTGAAAATAGGGGACAAGATTATCTCGGCTTCAGGGCTTTTTGATTATTCAAGCAATACGCTCAGTGCCACAACCATAGTCGTCTACCAAGACTCCAAACTCTTTGTAGCGCGCAACTTTCAGGGGACCATCGAGCGCATCGACGGCACTACGCTCCCGACATCGCTCCTTGTCTCGAGCGAGGGTGAGGACTACCGGGTATTCCTCGCCGCCGGCGTCTCGGTGTTCAGCTCAAACAAAACCAAAATAGATTTGAACCGCTTTGCTGTGGGGGACAAAGTCCGTATCTACGGGTCCATCCGGCAAACCGACATCACGGCCATAGATGCCGACACCATCCGCGACCTCAACTTCTAGCTGCTAAAATAAAGCAAATGGAACGGTATTTTACGAAAACGTTTTTCAGGTTCTTTGTCGGGTTTTTGATAATCATCGCCGTTGCTTTTGGCGTACTCGTATGGGGAGGGTCGCTTATACCCCCACCCGTTGACAACGTGGCTATACCACAGTAGCGTCTGTGAGGCTGAAGTAACACGTTAGGAGGGGCACATGGCTCCCTTGCTTAAAGTCAAACGTGGGGCGGAGCGCTTCGGGCGCGACACCATTGCGCACGTGCGCGAGCACGCGCGCAAGGACGGCTTCGTCGCTCTGTGCATGGGGCCGCGGTCGCTCCCGCAGGGCTTTGCACTCTACTACACGACAACGCTCTCGCGCCTCCACTTGGTGCAGGACAAAGTGATGCTCGGACACGTCATCGTGTCGGCCAAGTCGTACAAGACCGACAAGCTGGTGAGCGTCGGCGTCATCGAGGAAGTCCATCCTGACAATCTCGAACAGGAGGTTTCCGGGTCGCTCAATCAGTTTGCGGCGGCTCTCGACAACACCGCCATCGCTTTCGTCAAATCGATGGAGCAGGTGGTCAAACTCCACGGCGACGGGTGGAAGATGGCGATGAACGGCGAAGTGCTCTCCAAGCAGCTCAATGTCCCACAGTGCGGGGCGTTTGGGCGGGTGTTCGAGTTCACCAACCATGTGGTGCACAACGAGTCGCCTTTCTTTGAGTTCCCGCGCACGCGCGACATGGTCCTGTTCGAGCAAAAAATCCGCAACATCCTCGCGCGGGTGGTCGGATAGCCATAAGCCGGCGGTGCAGTTGCACCCGCCGGCTTATTTGTATATAGTCTTGCCATAGGGTCAGAGACAGTCGGTAGGGCGCAAGCCCGTTAATCTCGCAAGAGGCCGGCCGAGACGGTCGAACTCCAACCCTTAACCAAAAGGGATTTTTTGTCCCAAAATAAAACGTGGCAATCACAAAAGAAAAGAAAGCACAGGTGCTCCACAAGCTCGAAGCGACGCTCAAGTCTGCAAAGACCGCGGTGTTCGTCGGCTTTAAGGGGCTCACTGTCGCGCAGCAAAACGAAATGCGCAAGGCGCTCAAAGCGCAGGGCATAGGCTACACGGTGTCCAAAAAGACGCTGCTTGGCCGGGCACTCGACTCTCATAAGTACGAGGGCTCGATGCCCGCGCTCGAGGGCGAAATCGCACTCGCCTACGGCGCCGACGAACTTGCGCCCGCGCGCGAGATAGGCACTTTCGTCAAGAAGTTCGGCGGAGCGCTCACCTTTGTGGGCGGCGTCTTCGGCGGCACGTATGTTGGCCGCGATGAAATTACGGCTATCTCCGCTATCCCGGGTATGGACACCCTGCGCACCATGTTCGCCCAAGTTATCAACTCGCCGCGCACCCGCTTTGCGGTGGCGCTCGGCAAGGTAGCTGAAAAGAAAGGATAATAACTAATCATAATTACTATGGATCAGAATCAAATCATTGACGCGGTTGAGAAGATGAGCGTGCTCGAGCTCAACACGCTCGTCAAAGCGATAGAAGAGAAGTGGGGCGTTTCTGCGGCCGCGGTCGCGGTGGCGGGCCCGGCAGCGGGCCCGGCGGAGGAAAAGACGAGCTTCAATGCTCACCTCCAGGACGCAGGCACGCAAAAAGTCGCCGTCATCAAGGCGGTCAAGGACGCGCTCGGTCTCGGCCTCAAAGAGGCCAAGGACCTCGTGGACGCTGCTCCGACGGTGCTCAAGGAGGGACTCAAGAAGGAGGACGCCGACAAGCTCAAGGCAGCGGTCGAAGCCGCCGGCGGCAAAGTCGAGCTCAAGTAATTCCTACGAAATATTCTGCAAATCCCCGGCCTTGCCGGGGTTTTGCTTTTATATGGGATACTTATATATGGAAGGAGGTGGCCTATGCCGATACTCATCTTCTGGCTGCCGTTTTGGATGTTTTGGGGAAGTCTCGGATATCTGCCCGACCTCGAGAAAAAGCAGGATGAAGACGAATAGCCCTCGGGGTCCATACCCGAGAGCTTTTTCGTTCATTTGTCTACGCCCGCCTCGCCTAGACGGGCGAGTCGAGGCGGGTTGCATGCGTTTGTAGACCCGATACAATTGGGTCACCTATGATTGATGTCTTGGGCAAACTCTTCGGCAGTCAGACCCGCATCAAGCTCCTGCGCCTCTTCCTCTTCAACCCACGCAGTGTCTACACTACTCCGCAGATTGCCCAGCACTCGCGCGTCCCCGCGCGCACGGTGCGCCGCGAGCTCGCGGTATTCCTCGCCGCCGGGCTCATCAAGCGCGCCGCGGTGCGAAGAACGGGCGCGCGCTACATGCTCAACGGCGACTTCACCTACCTCGAGGCGCTCCAGAACCTGCTCATCAATGCGCCGAGCCGCAGCAAGGACATCGCTGCGCGTCTGCGCGGGACCGGTGCCTTAAAGTGCATTATTGTTTCAGGGATTTTTGCGGGCGAGTGGGACGGCCGGCTCGATATGCTCTTGGTCGGCGACCGCATCAACGAGCGCAAGCTGCGTGCCCGCATCCGCACACTCGAGGCCGAGTTGGGGAAGGAGTTGCGCTACGCTCTGTTGGGGAGCGAGGATTTTATCTACCGGCTCACCATGAACGACCGCCTCGTGCGCGACGTACTCGACTACACGCACGAGGTCATTTTTGACCGCCTCCAAATCGGCATATCGTAGTCCACACACTATCCCCTGTGTTGTCAACAAACTCCACCTTATACGGAGCCACACTTCGCCCACAGGTAATCCACACGCTTTCCCCAAGGAGCCCCGTGAAGGGTCCATTTTTGTTATTATTAAAGGGTCGAATTTAATAGGTCGTTTAGTACGTAACTTTATATATGTACGCACAGAATTGGGTTGACGTGCTGCAGGGGTCGTTCAACAACCTCCTCACAGCAACGGTCAACTTCATTCCCAACTTCGTGGTGGCGGTCATCGTCTTCCTCGTCGGTTGGTTTATTGCAGAGTGGGTCGGCTGGGCTGTAGCCGAGGCCATCAAGGCGCTGCGTGTTGATCACGCGCTGCGCGCCGCCGGTGTCGAGGACGTCGTCAACCGCGCGGGATACCGTTTGGACTCGGGCCGCTTCCTCGGCGCCTTGGTCAAATGGTTCGTCATCATCGTCGTCCTGGTTGCGGCGCTGCAGGTGCTTAACCTCGCGGTTGTGACCACGTTCGTGGTCTCGGGGCTCCTCCCGTACATCCCGCACGTCATTGCGGCCGCCATCATCATCCTCGTTGCCGCGCTCATTGCGCAGGTGGCGGAGGCGGTGGTCGCCGGCGCCGCGCGCGCGGCGGGTGTTGTGGCCGCAGGCTTCGCAGGCACGGTCGCCCGCTGGGCTATCTGGATCTTCGCGATCCTCTCGGCCCTCGATCAGCTCGAGGTCACGCCCTTTGTGCAGCAACTCTTCACGGGTATCGTCATCGCTCTTGCGCTCGCTTTCGGTCTTGCGTTCGGCCTTGGTGGCCAGGAGGCGGCAGCGCGCTGGATCGAGCGCGTCCGCGAGGGCATGCACAAGCGCTAGTCTTCAATAGAGTCTTAACTACAAAAAACCCCGCAACGGCGGGGTTTTTTGCTGCCCGGCGGGGGATTCATTGACACCCTATAATCGCTCCTATATACTGGCCGTATCGATATGTTGAGCACCCGAAATACCCCTTTGCGGAGATAGACGGCGCTTCCGTGCCTTCTAGACCCGCCCTGCGCGGGATTTTTTGTGCCCAGACATATCAGGACTTTGACAACAGAAACCCACTCCATGCACTTGTTCGATAGACCAATGGGGTCTTTGAGCGCGTGGAAGTGACAACAGGTAATAAACACCATTCGGCTTTGCAATAAGGCCGAATCAAAACAAACAACAAATTATTGCGGTTCTTAAGTTTCCGCGTCTCGCAAGAGACTGGAAACTAATAAGGGCGTATGGTGGATGCCTAGGGTGTGAAAGGCGATGAAGGACGCGGCGTGGCGGCGATATGTTTCGGGGAGGTGCCAAGCAACCTTTGATCCGGAAATGTCCGAATGGGGGAACCCCCCAGAGCGAAATCTCTGGGATTGCACAGCAATGTGCGAAGCGAACCGTGGGAAGTGAAACATCTCAGTACCACGAGGAAAAGAGACCAACAGGTATTTCGTTAGTAGCGGCGAGCGAACACGAATCTAGCCCAAACCGTAGAATTTCTCAGACCATTTAACTTTGTGTTGAATGGTACGAGAAATTCGCGGGGTTATAAGGCAGTTGCGGCTTTAGTGCCAAGAAGTTACAAACCGTGAGATAGTTGAAGCCGCTGGGAAGCGGCGCCCCAGAGGGTGAAAGCCCCGTAAACGAAATCGAAACGGCTTCTTAATTGTCCTTGAGTACCTCAAGACACGAATAGCTTGAGCGAATGTGCCGGAACTAACCGGTAAGGCTACATACTTTCACACACCGATAGTGAACTAGTACCGTGAGGGAAAGGTGAAAAGCACCCCGACAAGGGGAGTGAAATAGATCTGAAACCATATGTCTACAAAGAGTTGAAGAGGCCGGCTATGTATAGCCGTTGCCTCGACAGCGTGCCTATTGAAGAATGAGCTTGCGAGTTTATGTATGCCGCGCATGGCTAAGGGCGAGAGCCCGGAGCCTCAGGGAAACCGAGTGTGAATAGCGCGTTTGTGGTATGCATAAGACCCGAAGCCAGGTGAGTTACCCATGTGCAGGGTGAACACTGGAGAAATCCAGTGGGAGGCCCGAACCGGTGAGCCGTTCAAAACTCTCGGATGACGTGTGGGTTGGAGTGAAAAGCTAATCGAACCTGGTAATAGCTGGTTCTCTCTGAAACAGCTTTTGGGCTGGCGTCGTATTGATTGATCAGTGGGGGTAGAGCACTGGAAGGACAGAACAGGGAGCAATCTCGTCTGTCCTATCAAACTCCGAATACCACTGGTGTTATACGGCAGTTAGTACGTGGGGGCTAAGCTCCACCGTACAAAAGGAGAAGAGTCCTAGATCTCAAGTTAAGGTCCCAAAATCTACGTTAAGTGCATCACAAGGAGGTGGAGATTCACAGACAATGAGGATGTTGGCTTAGAAGCAGCCACCATTGAAAGAAAGCGTAACAGCTCACTCATCGAGAGTCTCTGCGCCGAAGATAATCGGGGCTCAAACGTAGTACCGAAACTGAGGATTTGCGCGCAGCATAAGTGGTAAGACCTAGACGGTCTTGTCCCTTATGCTGCGCACAAGTGGTAAGAGAGCGTCCGCACTCGCGATGAAGCCAAAGGGGCGACCCATGGTGGAGTAGTGTGGAGTGAGAATGCAAGCACAAGTAACCGCAATGCGGGTGAGATCCCCGCACGCCGAAAGCACAAGGTTTCCTACTCAACGGTGATCAGAGTAGGGTTAGTCGGGCCTAAGGGAATGACGAAAGTCGCACCCGATGGACATGAGGTTAATATTCCTCAACCGGCGCACGGGCTATGGAGGGACGGAGCATATACACAGTGGCGCCTTATTGGATTGGCGTCTGCTGCCGAAGATTTGTCTGGTAGGTAAATCCGCCAGATGCTATCGAGGTAGTGGGGAACCCTAGATTCGTCGAAGGGACTACTGTTAAGAGGCTTCCAAGAAAAACTTCTAAGCACCACCGTGCGTACGACCGTACCGCAAACCGACACAGGTGTGCAGCTCGAGTAGAGCAAGGCGAACGAATGAGAGTACTCCAAGGAACTCGGCAAAAAAGCGGCCGTACCTTCGGTATAAGGCCTGCCCTCGTCTATTTATTTAGATTGGGGCCGCAGCTAAAGTATCCCTGGCGACTGTTTACCAAAAACACAGCTTCCTGCGAACCCGTAAGGGGATGTATAGGAGGTGACACTTGACCAATGCCAGAAGGTCAACCATGGCCGTTCCATTAATCGCAAGATTGATGGGGTGACGCTATGTAAGCCCTGGTGAATGTCGGCGATAACTATAATCGTCCTAAGGTAGCGAAATTCCTTGTCAGGTAAGTTCTGACGCGCACGAATAGTGTAACGACTGGGGAACTGTCTCGGAGTACCGTTCGGTGAAAATACAATACCGGTGAAGATGCCGGTTACCTGCAGTTAGACGAAAAGACCCCGGAAGCTTTACTACAGCTTGATATTGCGTATACGAGTTCGCTGCGTAGCATAGGTGGGAGAGGTTTGACGGCAGGGATTCCGGTTCTTGTCTACTCGTCCGTGAAATACCACTCTGAGTTCTTGTATGCGCTAACCGGCACGGCAAAACCGTGTCGAGACAGTATCTGGTAGGTAGTTTTAGTGGGGCGCTATCCTCCTAAAGAGTAACGGAGGAGTTCATTAAGGTACCCTAGGCGCGAATGGAAACCGTGCCGATAGCGTAATGGTATAAGGGTGCTTGACTGCAAGTCGTGAATGACGAGCAGGTGCGAAAGCAGGACATAGTGAACCGACCATAGGCATTAGATGCTGTGGAAGATTATCTGACAAAAGCTACTCCGGGGATAACAGGCTAGTTCCGCCTAAGCGTCCATAGCGACGGCGGAGTTCGGCACCTCGATGTCGGCTCACCGTATCCCGGGGGTGGAGAAGCTCCCAAGGGTTTGGCTGTTCGCCAATTAAAACGGTACGCGAGCTGGGTTCAGACCGTCGTGAGACAGGTTGGTCTCCTATCTACTGCAGGCGTTGATTCTTGAGAAGATTTGCTCCTAGTACGAGAGGACCGGAGTGAACTGACCGCTGGTCTACCAGCTCTGCCGCCAGGTGGAACGCTGGGTAGCTAAGTCGGGATTGGATAAGCGCTGAAAGCATCTAAGCGCGAAGCCGGCTTCAAGATGAGGAATCGTTGAGATTCGTGGGAGATGACCACGTTGATAGGCGCTAGGTGTAAGCATGGCAACATGTTGAGCCGAGGCGTACTAATAAATCGAGGTTTCCAAGCGGAAACTTGAGAGTCGCAATAATTTGTTGTTTACCCCGAGCGAAGTCGAGGGGTTGAAGTTTTATTACCCTCGTGCAGTTTTTTTGGACGTTCTACTTTGGTGGCTTGGCGGCGGGGTCACACCCGTTCTCATTCCGAACACGGAAGTTAAGCTCGCTTGCGGCGATGGTAGTCCTCTTAATCGGAGGGCGAGAGTAGCTAGCCGCCAGAGTAGAGGGTCTAAAAGCGACAAGCGCCGTAAGGCGCTTTTTGCGTTAGAATAGTTCAATGGCACTTTCCTGGAGCGGGCGCAGGCAATTGTTGTATACCGCGGTCGCGGGCATCGCGGCGCTCGTCGTGCTCGTGTTTTTGTACGAAAGCTTTTTGACGAGCGCCCCGTCGTGCTTTAACAACAAACAAGACGGGACCGAGGCGGGGGTCGATTGCGGCGGCACCTGCGCCTTGTTGTGCCCCAACCAGACCGTGCCCGCGCAAGTGCTCTGGAGCCGATCGTTCCAAACCGGTCTCCACACCTACACCGCCGCCGCGTACATTGAAAACCGCAACCCCGGCGCCGGAGCCAAGGGTGTGCCCTACACCTTCGACCTCTACGACGACCAAAACGAGCTCGTGCTCGAGCGCACAGGCACGGTCGACTTGCCGCCGACGCAAAACATCCCCATCGTCGTGCCCAACATCAATGTCGGCAATCGCACCGTTACCAAGACACTTTTTTCCTTTGCGGTACAGCCTGTGTGGGAGCGCACAACGACTCCGCAGCTGCCCCTCTCCTCGCAGCTTTTGAGTACCGACGGGAGCACACTCGAGGTCACCATAAGCAACCCGACTCCGCAGGATGCCCGACACGTCACGGTCGCGGCGGTCCTCTACGACACGCAGGGCACTGCGCGCGGGGCCTCCATCACTGTGCTGGAGCGGTTACTCAAAAAGAGCGATGAACCGCTGGTCTTTACATGGCCGGGCGGCGTACAAAACATAGTACGCGCCGAGGTGGTGGTGCTCCCAAGTTTTTAGTATGCCGCTTGTCCCCGCCCGCCCTTCCTACATAGACTGGGTGGCGCTCCTCTGCGCGCTCGCACTCTCATTCTTGGGGCTCACTACGATGACATCCTTTGAGCCGCAAGACCCCTTCTTTGTGCGCCAGGCGCTTTGGATAGGTATCGGACTTATAGTCTTTTTTACTGCAAGCCGCATCGACTGGCGCTTTCTGCGACGCACCGGGGTGGCGCTCGGGTTCTGGCTCGCAGTGGTTGCACTCCTCGGACTCCTCGTCGTTGTCGGCCACACAGCGCAAGGGGCCAAGAGTTGGTTTGACCTCGGCGGCGTAGGACTGCAGCCCACCGAGTTGGCCAAACTCGCCCTCATTGTGCTCCTGGCAAAATACTTCTCCCGCCGGCACATCGAGATTGCCAACATCCGCCACATTCTGGTCTCCGGCGCCTACGCGGGGGTGCTCTTTATGCTCGTGACGCTCCAGCCCGACTTCGGCTCGGCGGTCATCATTGCGTGCATTTGGTTCGGGATGGCGCTCTTGTCGGGACTCTCGCGCACGCACCTGTTTGCGGTCATCGGCGCAGGGCTCGTCCTCTTTGGGGGTTTGTGGTTCTTCGGCTTTCACGACTATCAAAAACAGCGCATCATCTCCTTTTTCAATCCGACCGATGTGCACGGGGCGGGCTACAACGCGTACCAGTCGACGGTCGCCGTCGGCTCGGGGCAACTTCTCGGCAAGGGGATAGGGTACGGCACGCAGAGCCGCCTGCGTTTCCTCCCGCAGTTCCAAACCGACTTTATCTTCGCGGCCTTTGCCGAAGAGTGGGGGTTCCTCGGCGTCGTGCTTTTACTGGGGCTCTACGGCATCCTCGCGTGGCGGATGTTGCGCGCAGCTTCGCGTGGGGCATCGAACTTTGAGACCCTCTTCGCGCTCGGTGTGCTCTCGTGGCTCATGGCGCACGTCATCCTCCACGTTGGCATCAACATGGGCCTCCTGCCGGTCACCGGCACCACCATTCCATTTATGAGCTACGGCGGGAGCCACCTTCTCGTCGAGTTCCTCGCGCTCGGCATGCTCTCGGGGATGAGCCGCTACGCGCGCGCCGCGCACCCCGAATCCCTCGAGCGCGACTGGCAAGGTGGCTACGACGCGCTCAAGGGAATCCTGCGCTAGGCTAGTAGAGCGCGAGCGTCTGTTCGTGCATGCGCGAGAGATTGAACTTCTCGCGCACGGTTTTTTGCAGTGCCTGGCCCAAGCGCGCGCGTAGCGTTGCATCCCGCAGCAGGCGCTCAAGCCCCCCTTCGAGCGCGCGCGGGTCGTCTCGCGCCACCAGGAGCCCGCTCACCTCATTTTCTAGAATTTCAGGTATGCCCCCGACGTGCGTCGCCGTGGCGGGGAGTCCCGCGTACCCCGCTTCAATAAGCGCGTAGGAGAGCGCCTCGGTGTGGGAGGGGAGTACGAAGATGTCGAGCGCTTTAAGGTAGCGCGCCGCGTTCTCGACATGCCCGAGCAACAAGACGCGGTTTTCCAATTTTTCTTCCTGAATGAGTGTCTCGAGAAAACCGCGCTCCTGCCCTTCGCCCATAATAGCGAGCACAAAGTCGTACCCTCTGCGCGCAAGGAGCCCCGCGGCGCGGATGAGGTGGTGGAGGCCCTTGTTCCAATTGAGCTCCGCGATTGTGCCCAGCCACATGCTTGTGGGAGACAGCGCCGTCCCCGGCGCAAGCTTTCCGGCGAGCGCGACGCGCGCGTCTGTTTGTGAAAGGAATTCCGGCTGAGCGAGCCCGTTGTATATGAGCGTGATCTTGCGCCCGACAAACGGCATGGTGCGCGCGTCGCGCACAACAGCCTGCGAGACTGCAATCGTCACGTCGCACAGGAGGACCGAGAGGTAGTGCGCACACCAAATGGCGCCGCGCTGCCACAGCGGGCGCGGCTCATTAAACGCCCACCCGTGCGCGGTAAAGATGATGCGCGGGACTGCGCTCACGCGCGCGGCTATGGCGCCCAAAATGCCGATCTTTGATGAGTTGAGGTGGACGACGTCCGGCCGCTCCTCTTCAAACAGTGCGCGCAAACTCCGGTATACGCCCACATCAGCGACAGATACGTTGCGCCCGAGCCCCGGTACCTCGATGCCGCGGATGCCCGTGCTGTAGAGCTTGGTCGCAAGCTCACCCGCCCCGCCGTAGACGACCACCGGCTCGAGCCCTGCAGCCTTGGCCGCCGTGGCCATATCAAAAACGTAGCGCTGCGCGCCACCCCAATTGCTCTTGGTGATTACATACAGAACCTTTTTCATGCCAAAATAGTTATACGGGACAACGGGCTTTTGACGGGTTTACCCGGGTCCCTTAGTAGGATATAACCATACCACAATGCGCGTAAGTGGCAGGAAAGCCACCGTTCTCCTTTTTATAGGCGATATCGCCGTTTTTTGCGTGTCTTTGTGGCTGACTCTCCTTTTGCGCTACGGGGCGCTCCCGACCCGGGAGACCCTCGCTCCGTACTCAGTGCCCTTCGGCGTCTTGTTTGTTGCGTGGGCGCTTGTCTTCTATATGGCGGGACTCTATGGCAAGCAGGTTATCTGGTTCCGCACGCAGCTGTGGGGGGCCATCGTGCGCACGCAACTCCTCAACATCACGCTCGCGGCACTCTTCTTTTTCTTGACTCCTGCAGTCGGCATCGCGCCCAAAACCACTCTTGTCATCTACCTCATCATCTCGCTTGCGCTTATTTGTCTGTGGCGGTTGTGGCTGTTTGGCCTCATCTCGGCGCGCGGCTTCCGTACCAACGCGGCGCTCATCGGTGAGGGGACCGAAGTCGATGAGCTCGTCGCGGAAGTCAACAACAACCCGCGCTACCCGATATGCTTCAAGGTCGTTGCGGGTGTCGCGCGGGTAAAGAATAATTTCGAAGATTTTGCCCGCGAGCTCGAGCGCTCCAAGGTGTCGCTGCTTGTTGTTGATGCCGAGCACGACGCGCTGCGCGCGGCCTTGCCGCGGGTGTATGATCTCGCGCTCGTCGTGCATCGCTACCAGTTTGAAAACTTTTACCGCCTCTACGAAGATATCTTCGACCGCGTGCCGCTCTCCCTGCTGCGTTACGACTGGTTCTTCCGCAATGTAGAAATCGCAGGCGGGGGCGCGTACATGTTCTTCAAAGCGGTTACCGACCTTCTCGGCGGTGTCGTCATGGGACTCATCACGCTCGTCATCACGCCGTTTGTGTTCATCGCAATGAAGTTTGAGGGGCCGGGGCCCGTGTTCATCGCCCAGGAGCGCATCGGCCGCTTCGGCGAAATTATGCGCGCCTACAAGTTCCGCAGTATGCGGCTGAACAAGGCTGCAAGCGGGGAGTGGACGACGGAGGAGAAAGCGCACAACCCCGTGACGCGCGTGGGCTCTTTTTTGCGGCGCACGAGCCTCGACGAATTCCCCCAGTTCATCAACGTGTTGCGCGGACAGCTCTCCCTCATCGGACCTCGCAACGATATTGTGGGCTTGGGCGCCCGCCTCGCGAGCGAGATTCCGTACTACAGTGTGCGCTACACGGTCACGCCGGGCATCACCGGTTGGGCGCAGATTAACCAGCGCTACGAGCCGGGCAACATTTCCCCGCAATCGGTCGAGGAGACGAAGATGCGCCTCGCGTACGACTTCTATTACATAAAAAACCGCTCACTTACGCTCGACCTCATCATTGCGCTCAAAACGTTTAAACGGATGCTCTTTCGCGTAAGCGACTGGTAGCGTATGAAGCACACAATACTCATCACGGGAGCGGCGGGCTACGTTGGAGCGATGCTCTGCAGGCACTTTTCCGCGCGAGAAGACGTTGAACGCGTAATTGCTCTTGATAAAGAGCCCGAGCCGGAGTTTTTGCGCGGGACCGACAAACTCATATATATAGAGCGCAACGTCGCCGACGAGTGGGAGTCCGGTGTCGAGCCGTATCACCCGGACGTTGTTATCCATGCCGCGTGGCAGATACGCGAAATGTACGGCAAGCAAGACGAGGAGTGGCGCTCCAACATCGACGGGTCGGAAAAAGTATTCCGCTACGCGTTCAACCACCCGCACGTAGAGCGGCTCGTCTACTTTTCGACCGTGGCGTCCTACGGCGCATTTCCGGACAACACCATCGAACACCGCTTCACTGAAAGCGAGCCCTTCCGCACAACCGACTATCGCTACGCGGAAGAAAAGCGCGTTGCCGAAGAGCGCCTGCGCGCGCTGTGGGACACCCGCGCCAACAAAGACATCCAAGTCGATGTCGTGCGCCCCGCGGCTATCACCGGGCCGCGGGGGCGCTACATGCGGGTGCGCTTCGGACTCCAAAGCGCGCTCATGGGACAGTTGCGCGGCGGTATCTACCGCATCGTCTCGCTTTTGACCGCGGTGGTGCCGGTGACAAAAAAGTGGTGCCGGCAGTTCATCCACGAGGATGATGTGGTGAGCATTGTCGAGATCTTGGCCTTTGGCGCACCGCGCTACGGCGAGTTCAATGTGTACAATATCTGTCCACCCGGGCCTGTTGTCTTGGGCGAGGACATGGCGCGCGCCGCGGGCAAGCGCTTGGTGCGCGTGCACCCCTATCTTGTGCGCGCGGCGTTCTTTGTACTCTGGCACCTCAGCCGCGGTCGCGTGCCGACGGGCCGCGGCGCGTGGAAAGGGTATTCATACCCCATTGCCGTCGACGGGAGCAAACTCACGCGCGAGCGCGGCTACCGCTACACCCACCCGTCCTTTGACGCCTTCTACTACACCGACGGTGCATACGAAGAGTTCGTCCCGTCCCACCTGCGCCGCAGCAAGCTATAAGTGATATAGTAGTCCCGTTGCGCGCCGCGGGATCCCTCGTGGACCTCTTAACACCGGTGCGTGACCGGGCCCCGCTTGCAGGTACTTGTACCACGCGGGCGGGGCCTTGTCTTTTATAGATATTTTCGATACTCTTGGGCTCATGTTTTGGACCCGGTACACCGCTGTTTTGATTATCCTCGCCGCGGGCGCCTTGGGCTTTTTTGTATTGAGCACCACCGGGCTCCACGGGCGCTTCGACTTTAAGCTCGGGCTCGACCTCTCGGGGGGCACGCAACTTGTCTACAACGCCGACACGAGCAAGTTGCAGTCCGCGGACATCGCGGGTGACCTCTCAACGCTCCAGGCCGTCATCGAGCGGCGCGTCAACGCCTTTGGCGTCGGCGAGCCCAACGTCCAGGTCGAACAGGGCGGCGCGCTCGGCGGGGGGCAGTACCGGCTTGTCGTTGAGCTCCCCGGCGTGACTGACATCAACCAAGCCGTCGCGCTCATCGGGCAGACGCCGCTTCTGGAGTTTAAACTCGTCAACAAGGGCTCCGAAAATAATCTCACGATTACCGACTCCTCGGGCAAGGTGGTGCCCAACCCGGCGGCATTTGCCGACACGGGGCTCACGGGCAAGTACCTCTCGCATGCCGCGCTGCAATTCGGCAACGGACAGGGAGTTTCGACGCCGGCGGTGCGCATTGAGTTTAATGGCGACGGCGCCAAGCTCTTTGGCGACATCACGAGTGCCAACGTCGGGCGCGAGCTAGCCATCTTCCTCGACGGCAACCTCATCTCCGCGCCTGTCATCCAGGACAAAATAACCGACGGCACCGCGGTTATTTCAGGCAACTTTACCGCGCAGGCTGCAAAACAGATGGTGAGCAACCTCAACCTCGGGGCACTTCCGGTGCCCATCGAGCTTGCGTCGACCCAGAGCATCGGCGCAACACTGGGGGAACAGGCGCTGCGCGCGGGCGTGTATGCGGGGCTCATCGGGCTCCTCATCGTGGCGGCCTTTATGGTGCTGTGGTACCGGCTCCCCGGGCTCGTCGCCTCGGTATCGTTGGCTATTTACGTCATACTCATGCTCGCCGTCTTCAAGCTCATCCCTGTCGTGCTCACCGCGGCCGGCATCGCGGGCTTTATCCTCTCGGTCGGTCTTGCGGTGGATGCCAACATCCTCATCGCCGAGCGCACCAAAGAGGAACTCGCCGCGGGCAAGGAAACCAAAGAGGCGATTCGCGAGGGCTTTATCCGCGCATGGACCGCAATCCGCGATTCCAACATCGCGCACATCATCGCCGCGGTGATACTCTTCTGGTTCGGCACGTCGCTCATCAAAGGCTTTGCGCTTGTATTCGGGCTCGGCGTTGTGGTATCGATGCTCTCGGCGGTCGTTATCTCGCGCACGTTCCTGCTCGCGCTCCCGCTGCGCGCAACCGCGGGCATCGGCCGCTTCCTCATGCGTTCGGGTCTCAACCGCTAACGTATGTTTAATTTCCAAAAAAATCTTGCTGTGCACTTTATCTTCCCGGGGCTCCTCGTCCTCGCGGCGCTCGCCTCACTTGTAGTCTGGGGGCTCAACATGGGGATTGATCTCACGGGCGGCTCGCTCATCCAGGTGAGCTACAACACTCCGGTGCCGACCGTGGCGCAGATACAGAGCGCCACAGCGCCGCTTAATTTCGGCGAGGTGCGCGTGCAGCCCACAGGCAGCGCAGGCTTTATCATCCGCACCAAGGCGCTCTCCAACGACGAGCACAATCAATTTATTGCCGCGCTCGGCCACGTGGGCGCCGTGCACGAAGAGGAGTTCACCACCGTCGGTCCCTCGATCGGCGCGGAGCTCCTTCAGAAAGCGTGGATAGCGATAGGTCTCGCTCTCCTCCTCATCGTTGCGTTTATCGCCTTCGCATTCCGCAAGGTCTCGCGGCCGGTCGCGTCGTGGAAGTACGGCGTTGTCGCCATCATCGCGCTCTTGTTTGATGCGCTCATTCCGGTCGGTGTGTTTGCGGCGCTCGGCCACTTCCGCGGTGCGGAAGTCGACGCACTCTTTATTGTCGCGCTCCTCACCATTCTCGGTATTTCTATCAACGACAAGATTGTCGTCTTTGACCGCATCCGCGAAAACTTGAGCCTCTCCCACGCGCGCGGCGCAAGCGAGCGCTTTGGCGACATTGTCGGGCGCTCTATCAGACAAACTTTGGCCCGGTCTATCAACACGAGCCTCACCGTCGTCATCGTGCTTGTGTGCCTCTATACCTTTGGGCCGGCATCGACCAAGGCATTCGCGCTCACACTCGCGGTGGGCATGATAGTGGGCACCTACTCGTCTATCTTCTTCGCCTCGCCGCTCCTCGTGGCCTGGGAGGGCTGGCAAGCCAAAAAGTAATTGGGGATAAACCCTGTGGACAGGGTGGGGGCAAACGGGGGATACTCGGATTAAGAGCTCTTGGTTTCGTAGCAGGTTCCTCCCGCGTGGCGTTTAAACTGGGCGGCCTCCTCCTCTACCTTGGCCGCCCTTTTTCTTTGCTTGAAAAATGTTCCAAGAGAGAGTACAACTACTGCGGCTGGATTATGCCGCTCGGGCGGCCAATCTTGGAGGGCGTGATGGACCAGAAACAACAAAGTGAGGTGCTGGGCTTAATTCAAAGAAATCTGGCGGCCATAAAAGGCCATGCTACTGCGGCCAATGTAGGCGAGCTCCTCACGGTGTGTATCATGCATAGCGAGGAGCTGCAGATAATTCTACACACGAGCTGTTATGCAAGCATATGGTTGCCTGTGCTCGAGCACTTTTCGAAGCTCCCGCAGACATACCAAGCCCGCGTGTTTGAAGACACGGTCTGCAAAATCCTGGTCAAAGAGCGCTGGAATTCCTGGATTTTGCTGGATGTGGCGAGGGTTCTCGACTTGGGCGACCTCGCGCCGCTAGCTAACCTCGCGCTGGCCCACCACACTGCCCTGGGGCCGAATGGGTGGGTCGCACTGGCCAAAGCTGCGTGCATGGAGGCGGGCGTCGAGCCCGATCCGATGCTCACACGGTTTTATGGTGGGCAGACGCCACTGGTACAACCCGGTATTGATGCGCCGAGGGCGCGCCAATAGACAAACCTCTTTGAAAATAAAGGCCGCCGGACTAGTCCGGCGGCCTTTTTCTGTTCACCTGCCTTGTCGGCAAGGCGGGTTTGACACACACGCGTGGGCGCGTATACTGGCTGTATGACTTACTAGGTTGGTATATCTCTTGTTCTAGGAGACCCGCCCTGGCGGGTCTGTTTTTTGACAACAACGAATAAAAACTTCTGAAAGCCGCCAGGGTTTTTGGAAGAACGATCACACCGATCGAAATGCCCCCTGGGTAAGGGGGCGAAGCAAGACCTTCCAAATAAACAGGGAAGGCAATAAGAGGAAACACAATTTTCTCTTGTTCCGTTCAATCGAGACTAGATTCAAGAACTGAATTCTATATTCAGAGTTTGATCCTAGCTCAGGGTGAACGCTGGCGGCGTGGATGAGGCATGCAAGTCGAGCGCCCCCAATCTAGAAATAGGTAGGGGGAGCGGCAGACGAGGTAGTAATACGCAGGTACGCACCGAGAAGTCGGGCATAGCTACTCGAAAGAGTAGGTAATTCCCGATAGTCCCTCCGGGGTAAAGGAGCAATCCGCTTTTTGAGCGGCCTGTGTCGCATCAGCTTGTTGGTAGGGTAACGGCCTACCAAGGCTATGACGCGTAGGGGAGCTGAGAGGCTGACCCCCACCGATGGAACTGAGACACGGTCCATACACCTACGGGTGGCTGCAGCCGAGAATATTCCGCAATGGACGAAAGTCTGACGGAGCGACGCCGCGTGATGGATGAAGTCCTTAGGGACGTAAACATCTTTTATGCGTGAAGAAGTTATTGACATTAGCGCATGAATAAGGGGCTCCTAACTCTGTGCCAGCAGGAGCGGTAATACAGAGGCCCCAAGCGTTACCCGGAATCACTGGGCGTAAAGGGTGTGTAGGCGGCGCTGTTAGTCTTTCGTGAAAGCTTTCGGGCTTAACCCGGAAAACGCGGAGGAAACGGCAGTGCTCGAGGATGTGAGAGGTAGAGGGAACTCATGGTGTAGGGGTGAAATCCGTTGATATCATGGGGAACACCAAATGCGAAGGCACTCTACTGGCACATTTCTGACGCTGAGACACGAAAGCGTGGGTAGCGAACGGGATTAGATACCCCGGTAGTCCACGCCCTAAACGATCACAACTGGCTTTAAGGAGTATCGACCCTCTTTGAGGCGAAGCTAACGCGTTAAGTGATGCGCCTGGGTAGTACGATCGCAAGATTAAAACTCAAAGGAATAGACGGGGACTTGCACAAGCGGTGGATCATGCGGCTC
>JAGWLV010000044.1 GCA_028864875.1 Patescibacteria group bacterium | reverse complement strand
TTCTGCCCTCGAGACCTCGAACTTGATTCCGGGTTCCCAAAATAAGGGTATGGTTTGGATTGAACTCAAGAAGCCGTTGCCCCCCGGAGAAAGCTATGTAGTCTACAAGACCTTCATAGGACACGAGATGGTGTTCTTCAAGTTCAACACCAGCTAATCCGATTTTCTGTTTTATTTCTTTTTCGCCTTTCCCGGCATGTAGATTTTCTCGCCGTTGAGTTCGCGCAGGGCCTGCCTTAGCACCGTGAGCACCGAGCGCGTCTCCACCTGGTCGGGCGCGGCGCGGCCCACCAGCCGCTTGAAGGCCAGTTTTGTCTTGTCGGGGTGGCGCAGGTTGTGCGCATAGCGGGAAGTCAGCAAGTCAAAAGTCTGCACCAAAAATCGCCGCTCGTCCGCCCCGCTGATTTTGGAGCCGCCCTTGGCCGGCGCGCCCTTCCATTTCACCTTTTTCTCCTGCGCGCATAAGGCGTAGAGCACCACGCCCAGCGCGTGCGAGAGGTTCATCACCGGGTATTTGGCGGTGGTGGGAACGGTGATAAGCACGTCGCAGCGGGAAATCTCGGCCTCGGACAGGCCGATGCCTTCCCGGCCAAACAAGATAGCGATAGGTTTGGCATCGGGCTTCTTTTCGGCCTGCATTTTCCTGAATTCCTCCAGCATCAGGGGGTGGCGCAGCGCGTGCCGGTGCCTTCGCAGCACGCCCGTGGTGCCCACCACCTGCGAGCAGCCCCCCAGCGCCTTGTCCAGCGTTTTGCACACCACCGCCCCCTCCAGCAGGTCGGCCGCGTGCTTGGCATGCATCTTGGCGGTAAAGCCGATGGAAGCACCCGGGCGCACCAGGTAGAGGGGCGCAAGCCCGAAATTGCGCATCAGGCGCGCCGCGGCCCCCAGGTTGAGCTCGTATTCGGGCTCGACGAGCACAATGCGGTATTTTTGCATACGCTAACCCTGCGCTTTCAGCAGCCAGACCTGCAGTTTTTCAAAGAAAAAGCTTTCCTCGCGCAATATCTCATGTTCCAAGTCGTGCTTGGAGAGCGTTTCCTCCAGCCTTTCCTTGGGCTGGAGCGAGCTGACAATCATCAGGATGCGCCCGCCCGGCGAGAGGTGCGCGTGCGCGCGGGAAATGAATTTTTTCACCATCATAAGCCCGTCCGGCCCGCCGTCGAGGGCCGAATTGAGGCTGCCCTTCACCCGGTCCAGCTCGGCGGTGGGCAGGTAGGGCGGATTGAACAATATCCAGTCGAACTGGTCGGCGGGCGAGAAGGCCGAGAACAGGTCGGAGGCCACCACGGCCACCGCCCGTCCGACGTTGTTGCGGTGGGCGTTCTCGCGCGCCGTTTTCACCGCGTCGGGGGAAATGTCGCAGGCCGTGATGTGC
>JAGWLV010000043.1 GCA_028864875.1 Patescibacteria group bacterium | reverse complement strand
GTGCCATTTGCGGGGGCGTGGCGGCGGGCACGAACTATCTGCTCAATAAACATCGCTAATTCGCTTGGACTTGGAGTTCGGGGCGTGTGGCCGCGCCAGGAGCGGGCGTCTCAACCGGCATGGTCGGTTCGTCTTTTTTCAATAATGCGTGTTGCGCTGTTTCAGTTGTCGCTAGTTGCCGAAGCGCGGTGAGTAGGAGGCCCGCAGGTTTGCGTTGACTCGACGACTGGCTCAGTCCCGCTTTGAACGATTCAATATATTTCGGATCGGCCACCAGCTTGCCGAGCATCGCGGGGGAGAGGAGCACGAGCGTCGCCCCAGCCAGTCCCGTGGCGACGCCCTCTTGCACATCGCCCGTCGCGAGGCTCATTGCGCCGCCCGCCACCGCACCGACCGCCCCGGCCTGCGTGAGTTGAATGAGCACACTGCCCGCACCCTTGGGTGGCCTCGAGACGTGCTCGATGGTCTGGGCGAGGCTTAGGAGCTTTTTATAGGTATCTGGCGTGAATAAGGACTGCGCCGTGCCATCCGTCGCGAGGCTTTGCAGGCGGTTGGCGAGCGCGGTGCCGGATAAGGTGCCTTGGCCCATCTCGCCAAAGGATTTGTAGAGCAGAGTCGCCCCGACGCGCGGCTCCACAATCTGCTTCCAAAAATCGTCACCTACCGCCGCCCGCACCGCTTTGACGGTATCGACATTATTCTCCTTCAAGAGCACACTAGACAGCGCCCCCGGCTTCGTGGCGAGGGTGCGTGTGACGCCCTCAATGAGATCGTTTTTATACAGCTTCATCCCCTCAGCGTACATTTGCTGGGAGGTTTCGTAGGACCGTAGGAGGCTCGGCACGCCGTCCAGCGCGGTTTTAATCTGTTGCTCGAGCTTCTTCGCGAAGATGCCCGCGCTCGTGGCGAGGGTTTGCCCCGCCGCGTCGGGGAACTTTTTCTCGCCGTACTGGGAGAGCACGGTTTTGAGCCGCATGGCTTCGTCAAGCGTGAGGTTCGGGGGGGCCTGGCCTGCGCTGCCTTTTTCAGGACTGAGCAAGTTGATGAGATGATCGAACGTCGCAGGGTCCTGCTCGCGTTCCTTTTTGAGGAGCGTAAGAATATTGCTGGTGACTTTGCTGTTAGGCGCACGAAGGTCGCGCAGCAGCGGAACGGCGTTCACGACGCGCCCCGGTAATGATTGGCGTAAATCCTCCATCGCCACGTTCATCGGGGCTTTGATGAGGGTGTTGAAATTGTCCTTGAGTGCCCATTGCAGGGCGTCCGTCGCCTGGTCGTCGGGGAGTTTACCCCACTGTTCGATGAGGCCGCTTACATAATCCTTGAGGCCCTGTTGCTGGCGGCTGCGCACTTGATTGACGATGCGCGAGGTGAGGGAGTTGTAGGCGAGGTTT
>JAGWLV010000042.1 GCA_028864875.1 Patescibacteria group bacterium | reverse complement strand
CGAGGGCCGTATTGTCGGCGGCCAGCTTTTTTATGGCGCGGTCGTCGCGCATGAAGCTTGGCAAGATCGAGAGGAGGGTTGCCATAGAGCCGAGGGCTAACGTAGCCATAAGAATAAGTGCGCTTGGGGCGCTGAAGTGCCATGCGAGCAGGGTTACGGTCGTGATAAGCGTGTTTTGTATGGCAAAGACCACCAATAGAGCGCCCAACATCACCCCGAATAATATGAACCAGATCCCTTTTGCGTTAAATGTATTCATATGTGACTTAGACGCTCACTCGCGACCTTTACTTTCAGAAATCCTGTGGGATAGGGAAGAGTGCATCGGTGCCCTCGGTAAGGCCTTTGAATACCTCCTGATTACACGCAAGAAAGTCGCGGTTGCGACAATCATAGCTGCGCTTGCCGATATTGGCCACCGCGCCGCCCGCCTCTTCTACCAATAGCGAGCCGGGCGCGAAGTCGTAGTCGAAGCCCCAGCCGTCCCAGGTGATGCGGCCGTCGAGCTTTCCGGAGGCTACCATCGCCAAAGACCATCTCGCGGTCATCATTTCCATGAGGCCTGCCTTTGCAAAGAGCTTGAGGTAGGTCTCGCGGTTCTCGGCGTGCATGGAGTTGTACTCGACGATGAGATAGGCGTGTGTGAGCGAGCGCGAACTCACATGGATGGGCACGTCATTCGCGAAGGTGCCTTTGCCGCGCGTTGCGTGATAGGCAATATCGTTCACCAAATCATATCCTGCATCGAACTCATAGTACTCTTTCGGAGGCGGATTAGAAGTCGCGGGCCCCGCCAATGGCGGGGCCCGCATGCGAGATCTCGTAAGATAGGTTACGGCTTCGCAACGTGCCAGACTTTGCCGACGCCGTTGCCGGTCGTGTCGCCGGCATTCGTGTCTTTGGCGTAGAAGTAGAGCGGCATGCCGTTGTAGGTGACCTGGATGCTGCCGTCGGCTCGCGTGATGGTGGCTATTTGCCCGGTAGCGCCTGCGGGCGGCGTGACCTGAGTACCCTGCGCCACGGTATATGCCGGCCAGTTCTGCGCGCACTGCCCGTAGCAGGTGCTCGTGCCGACGCTATCCTTATCGAATGTGTAAAGCGTCATGCCGTTGTCGCCGGTCATAAAGGTGCCGATCGTCGTGGTGGAGCCAGTGCCAAGCGCTACCGAGGGCGCGGGTGGGGGTGTCGGCGTCGTGTCGGTCACGGCCGGAGTAGGCGTGGGGGCAGGAGCGGCGCTGTTGCTCGAGGAGTACCACCACCAACCGCCAAGTACGACGACGATAATAACGACTATCCAAACTGCTGTTGACGTTTTCATAAAGTCAATATGCTAAGATGCTGTTCTAAGGCCTTTAATAATGTGTAGGATAGCATAAAGAACCTATGAGTGCTGATGGTAAAAAATTGGGCATCGCAGTGTTGTGCGTCGATTGGCGCCTGCACCAAAAAGAAGTGCGTTTGAGCGAGCAAATACGCGACGCTTTGGGGGTCGACGTGGTCGACGTAATGGCCATGGCTGGGCCCGACGGC
>JAGWLV010000025.1 GCA_028864875.1 Patescibacteria group bacterium | reverse complement strand
TATTTTTCGAAGTTACCTATTGTTACCTGTGCGGGGCGGATAATAGTGTCGCCTACACTATAGCCGCTGCGCTGTACAGACACAACCGTGTGGTCCTGCTCCTCTTTGTCAACGGGCACTTGCCGTATCGCTTCGTGCTTTTGCGGGTCGAAGGGTTCGCCGAGTGGATTAAATATTTTGACCCCGAAGCGCTCGAGCGAGCGCACCAGCTCGCGGTATATGCTCATAACTCCGCCCTTCCACTCCTGATGTGCACCTTCGTACCACTTGGTACCGAAGGCCATTTCAAAGGTGTCGAGTGCAGGGATGATAGACTCTGCGAGCTCTGCGCGCACACGGGCCTCTTTGTCGGTGTGGAGCGAGGCCTCTTCTTTTTTATAGTTGGCAAAGTCGGCCCGTGCGCGCTGCCAGCCCTCGAGGTACTCCTGCTTTTCGGCGACTGCTTTCTTTAACTTCTCCCGCAGGCGCTTGAGCGCCGCAGGCCCTTCTTCAGCCTCTTCTTCCGGCACAAATTCTTCATCTCCGGAGTTCATACGTGGCGCTATTGTAGACAAAAAAACGCCGGTGTCAAAACCGGCGTTTTCTTTTTTAGCGTTTCGACCACTGTTTGCGCTTGCGGGCTTTGACGAGGCCTGGCTTGCGGCGCTCTTTGGCGCGCGGGTCGCGCTTGAGGAAGCCCTCGCGCTTGAGTGCGGGGCGCAAGGATAGATCGTATGCATTGAGCGCGCGCGATATTGCGTGGCGCACGGCAACCGCCTGTCCGGCGATACCGCCGCCCGATACGCGCACCGTTACGCCAAACTGCTCGGGGAGCGTAATCTTGAGGAACGGCTCGAGCGCCGTCATCTGGAGCGCCTGCGTCGGAAAGTAGGCGTCGGCCGGTTTGTCGTTGACCACAACGCCGGCGCGGCTGCCCGGGGTGAGTCGCACGCGCGCTATTGCCGTCTTGCGGCGGCCGACTGACTGCGTATATTTTGTATCTTTTGTAGCCATACTGGGTTTTTTCGTCTGAACTTATTTCTCGATCTTCAAAAGTTTAATGCGGCGAGCCTGCAGTTTGTTTTTAGGCAGCATACCCAACACTGCGCGGCGCAATACCTCGCCCTCCCCCCTGCGCGCCGTCACTTGCGCATACGACTCGCTTTTTTGGCCGCCCGGGTAGCCGCTGTAGCGGATGTACTCTTTGTCGCGGGCCTTTGCACCGGAGACGCGAATCTTGCTGACGTTGGTGACGGTCACCTCTTCGCCCACGATCTGGTGCTTTACAAACACCGTTTTGTGCTTGCCCAAAATCGCCTTGGCCGCCTCCGAGGCGACCCGTCCGAGCGTTTTGTCTGTTGCATCGATCGTAATCATAGTGACTGGAGTAAGATACTACACGAACTCGATGAGCGCCATCTGTGCGGCATCACCTTTGCGGGCGCCGAGCTTGACGATGCGGAGGTATCCGCCCGCACGGGACTTGTAGTCCGCGGCCTTGGAGATAACACGGGAGGCACTGCGTGTGTCGCCGAGCGCAGCGATGAGCGCGCGGCGGTTTTGAAGCGTCGGGTTTTTGCCCTTGGTCACCAATTTCTCCACCATCGGACGCACGGCCTTGGCGCGCGCGAGCGTCGTCTGCATCTTCCCGCGGACAAGCAAGTTGCGCGCGAGGCTGCGCATAAAAGCCTTGCGTGGCCCCCGCTCCCTGCGCAATTTCTTTACGTTGTCGTGATGGCGCATACGGGTGTGTTACTTGAGCACAATGCCGAAGTTCGCGAGCGAGCGCTTTATTTCTTGAATGGACTTCGGACCAAGGCCCTCTATCTCGAGGAGGTCCTGCTCCTTTTTGCGGGCCAAGCCGCCGACAGTGCGGATGTTTGCATTTTGGAGTGCGGTGACGGTGCGGCTTGAAACCTCGAGATCCTCGATGCGGGTTTTAAACGCCTCGGCTGCCGCCTCGGCGTTTGCCGTGGGCGAACTCTCGGCCGCGGCCGAAGACGGAGCCTCTTCCTCGCGGAAGCCGACGACCGCCTTGAGCTGGGTAATCATAATTTCAAGCGCCTGTTCAAGCGCGCTGCGCGGCGCCAGAGAGCCGTCGGTTTCGAGCGTGATGCGCAAGCGGTTAAAGTCGGTCCGGTCGCCGACGCGCATGTTCTCCACCTCGTAGTTTGCGCGGCGGATAGGAGAGAAAGCCGCGTCGAGCGCAATTTCGCCGATTTCGACACGGTCTTTTTTGAGCTGCTCGCGCGGCACGTAGCCCAAGCCCCGCTCGACGCGGAACTCGGCGTTGAACTCGCCCTTATCGGTGATTTCAAAGAGGTACGTGTTGCCGTTGAGCAATCGCACCTGGCCGGGGAGGTCGAGGTCCGCACCGGATACCTTCTTGGGACCTTTGATTTTGAGCGCAATGGTTTGAGGCTCCTGGGTCAGAAGTTCAAAGCGCAGCTTCTTGAGATTGAGGAGCATGGTGACAACGTCCTCGCGCACGCCCGGAATGGTTGAGAACTCATGTTCAACACCCTCGATCTTGACGGCGGTGAGCGCCGCGCCCGGGAGCGAGGAAAGGATAATGCGCCGGAGGCTGTTGCCGAGGGTGTGCCCGTAGCCTGGGTACAGCCCGTCAATTTCATACACGCCCTCGAACTCTGCTTCCGAGACAACGCGAGGTTTGCTCGGCAATGTAATAGAATACTCGATCATAACTCAATCGGTGAGTACTTAACGTAATAATTAACGGCTGTAGAACTGGATGATGGTCGCCGTGCTAAACGGAGACTCGGTCTCCCCTAGTGCGGGCGCGCCCTCCACCCTGGCCTCGAACCCGTCGGGACTCAATTTGAGCCACTCGGGGGTCTTGGTTTCTTTGGAATTGTCCGCCCGGTTGGCAAAGAGCGCGGACTGCCGGCTCTCCGGACGGATGCTTATGCTCTGGCCGGCCGCTACTTTGTAGGACGGGATGTTGGTGCGGCGGCCGTCAACCATCACGTGGCCGTGGCTCACCAACTGGCGGGCGGCGCGGCGTGTTTTGGTAAAGCCCGCGCGATAGACGATGTTATCGAGCCGGCTTTCAAGCTCGCGCAGGAGTGCGGGCGCACTGTCCCCGCGCATACCTATAGCGTGCTGTACGTAGCGGCTAAACTGCGACTCGGAAAGCCCGTACATAAAGCGGGCCTTCTGCTTTTCGATGAGCTGTGCGCCGTAGTCGCTGCGGCGGCCGCGGCCGCGCTGCGGCGCGCGCGCTTCGGCGAGCTGGAACTTTTGTGTCTGACACTTTTCAAACACCCCTGCACCGAGGCGCTTACAAATTTTGTATTTTGGTCCGATTATCATATGTGTTTATACGCGCCGCGGCTTGGGCGGACGCACGCCGCCGTGCGGTACCGGAGTAGTGTCTTTGATGGAGCTGATGCCGATGCCTTTGGTCGAGAAGGCGCGGATGGACGACTCGCGGCCGGAGCCCACACCTTTAACTACCACAGAAACTTCTTTAACACCCATTGCGGCGGCGCGCTCGCCGAGGAGCTCGCCCACTTTGGCTGCAGCAAACGGCGTGCCCTTCTTTGCCCCCGAAAAGCCGAGACTCCCCGAGGACGACCACGCGACAATGTTGCCCTGTTCGTCGGCAAGAGCGACTTTGGTGTTGTTGTACGTAGCTTCGACGTTGAGGATGCCGCGCTCGAGTTTGCGCTTCGAGGAGCGTGTCGAAGAGCCGGATTGTCCGGTACTCTCGCCTCCCTTTTTGACTATGCGTTTCTTACCCATTGGTCGTTGAAGTCAGAATATAAAGCAACTACTAGGTTTTCTCAACCTTGCGGCGGCCGGAGCCCATGGTCTTGCGGCCGCGGTTCATCGCCGCGATGCCGTTGGGGACCGTGCGGGAGTTGGTCTTGGTGCGCTGGCCGCGGGTCGGGAGGTGGCGGGCGTGGCGCACTCCGCGATACGCGCCGATGTCCTTGAGGCGCTTGATGTTGGCGGCGACTTCGCGGCGCAAGTCCCCTTCTATCTTGAGTGCTTCGACCACTTTGCGGATGGCCTGCTCTTCTGCTGCATTTAAATCATCGGCGCGCTTAGTCGGGTCGATCTTCGCTTCTATACAAATAGTACGGCCGAGCGGAATCCCCACGCCGTAGAGTGTGGCGAGTGCGTACGGGAGACGTTTATTTGGAATGGTGATACCTGCGATACGCATACTTTTTATTCTTGGATTTAGCCTTGGCGCTGTTTGTGGCGCGGGTTGCTGCATACAACATACACCCGCCCCTTCCGGCGGATCAATGTGCAATTGGCGCAACGCGCTTTGATAGACGCCTTAACTTTCATTGTGTCTTTTAGAGCCGCCGTGTGATACGGGCCTTGCCCCCGTAGGGGTCGAGCGTAAGGAGGACTTTGTCCCCCACCAACACACGGATGCGATGAAACCGCATCTTCCCTGCAAGAAAAGCGAGCACCTGCTCACCGCTCTCGAGTGATACTTTAAACAATGTGTTAGGCAGGGCTTCTTCTACGATGCCCTGTACTTCTTGGTCCCGCTCAGACATGAGGCGACCGAGCCATAATACCCCACCCTTTTAAAAGCGTCAATTTAGCAGGATTTTAATGGATATTTTCGACGGGTCCGAGGGGAAGGTCGAGCTCCAGAAGGGCCGTATTGCCGCGCTGCAGGGGTGGGCGGCGGTGCACTCGATTGCAGGTTCGAAGGAGGCGACAATTTGCTGGAACTGCGATTTATCCTTGCCGAGGAGCGCTTGTTTGAGGGCGTTGGCATCAAACTGCCACACCAGAGTGGGGCTCCCCGAGAGATTGAGTGTGATTGTCTCGGGGGCCGGCTTGCTTGTCGTTGCGAAGGAGACCGTGAGCGCGGAGGGGTCGGCAAATGCGACCGCCTCTCCTTTGTACGCGGGGATGGTCTTTGCCGCGACCGCCGCGGCGAGATCCGCTTTTTGGACAATGTAGCCCTGCGCGGTTGCGGTCTGCGCGATGGTGGCGCTGTTGTCGCCGTTTGGTGTCTGCGTCACCATCCCGAAGGAAACCGTGAGTGAGCCGGGGACCAGGAGGAGTGTGTCGGGTATTTGGTTGGCGACTGCGCCGCGTGCGGCAGCATCAAGACCGCGCTCGAGAGTTTGGGTCGCAGAATCGAGGTCATTCTGCGCGACCGCAGGCTGCATGCCTACAAACCCACCGGATATAGGGCCCGACGATGCGGTTATTTTGGTGTAGCGGGGGTCGCCTTTAAAGCCCGGGATGGTGTATGCCGTATTGCCGGAGCGGTTGTAAGAGTCGCCCGGACTGTCGGCGTAGGCGGTGATGCTTGCGGTGCCGGGTACGCCGCCCTTGAGACCGGGGACAACGACCGAATCGTGGATGCGGTACACCTTGCCGTCTCCTGCTTGGAAGCGCGTGTTGGCGATAAGGCGCTGCGAGGCGGTCGAGTAGTTGTTTAAAATAGTGAGTACCCCGGAGGCTTGCTTAGAAACTTGACGCGTGCCGCTCGCGGGGATGGTCGTCGAAGCGCTCTGCGTGAGGGTGAAGGGTTGGTACTGCAGTATCTCCGGTTGCGCAGTGAGCGTCGCTTGGAGTGTTGCGGGCGCGGTCACTGTAACCTCTTTGGGGTGGACTTTGACCGTCGCGCCCGCAAACAGCACCGACAAGAAGAGCCCAAGGCCCCCGCACACGACAACGACCGCTATCCCCCACCACAGCCAGCGCCACGAGCGGCGCCTGCGCGTACGGTGCATGAGAGGCTTTTGGTCGCTGCGTTTGGAAAGGGGGATGTTTCGTATTGAGCGGTCAGAATCGTGGCGGATGTCTCGCATGGCTAGACTATAGCACTACTGGACAGTATGTGGAGTGCCAAGCGCCCACAAGAGGAGGTGTGTGTCCGGAACCTCGGCATGGGCGGCCATGTGCGGCAGGAGGGACTGGGCGCGTATGTCGCGCACCACCCCGCCCTGGAAGAGCGCCCCCACCCTCTCGCTCTGCGAAAGGGCGTGGGCGTACCAGCGGCCCATACCCTCCTGTGCGAGCACATATACCTTGGATGTTGTACCGCGTTTGAGGAGATCTTCCGCCGCATCGGCAAACATGTCTGCAAAGTGCTCGCCGCTTGCGGCAAGGGCCTCGTCAAACTGCGGGTGGGTGCCCGCACGCATAAGTGAGCGGGCTTCTGCGGGGTGTGCCCCGGCGTGTGCGCGCAGCGTGCGCAGTGCGTGATTGGTGCCGATGGGTGCCGTGGCGTGACCGACAACCGCGCCGCCACGCACGAGGAGGAGCTCGAGCACCTCGCCGGTTATGGAGGCAAGCAGGTAGTCGCGCTCCGGCACGGCAGCACGCGACGCGCGGTGGAAGCCGCCCATCGCGGTGAGAGGCGTGACAGGTATAGGACCGAAATGCATTTCGATTGTTGTGCGCAGTAATGTGACCACGGGCTCTACAAAGTCCGGCGAGCCTGTAGCGAGGTTCGGCCTCCCCCACGGTGCGTGGAGGAAAGCGGCAGCCCGCTCCACACGCCCCATGTCGGCAGTGGTTTCATGCATGCGCACGCGCGCGGCAACGTGAGAGACCTTTTGGACGACCTCGCGCGCGGCGCGGGCAATGTGCTCGATGAGCGAGCCGCTGTCATACGTGTGGAGTACCGGCAGGTGCACACGCGTTTCGCCGAAGAGCTTTGGTTGTTCGTTTCCCGACAAACGCACGAGCGCACCAGCAACCGAGCCGCTCTCGACATCAACGAGCAGGTACGTCTTGTCCCCTGTTTTTGATCGCCCAAATAGCATGATGTAAGTATAAAGCCAAAACAAAAACGTCCGGCTATCCACGCCGGACGTTTTTTCTCAAGGATCTTAGGACGTTTCGTACACCCGAGAAATGGGCGCAAAATGTCGCGCATCAATAGTCATGTCGAAGGGCAAATGGGCGAAGCCGAGTGACCATGTACCCTCTTCATCGCACCACACACGCGCAACAACTGCTGTCTCTTTGCCCTCGAGAGCCATTAGCCTTATCGAAGACGCATTGGCCGACCAATCGCTCTTGGCTTGCTTGACTTCGTCGTTGGGCCGGATGGGAGGATTGTTGAATCCCCGCATCCGTGCGGCGATTGCATTAGCAAGAAGTGAGCTGTATTGCCACAAAGTAATCGCAGCCTTTTCCGTTGTCGCAGCCCGAGCCTCCGTGAGGGCCTGTCGGTAAATCACAAGCAAATTTTCAGGGCTTAGGGCGTAAGGATCGACGTACATGAGGACTCTCCCTCAGTTGAATCAGCCATCCTAAAAATAGCACGCATACGTGGCCTATTCAATAACCGCCTTGATGCGGCGGATGCCGGCGGCGACAGCTTCCTCTTTTTGGATTTTGAATGTCCCGCCGATTGCGCCGGTGTGCTCGACGTGCGGCCCGCCACAAAACTCTATCGAAAAGGCGGAATCGAGCGGCCCGACGGAGTAGATAGAGACGCGCTCCGGATACTTGGCCCCGAACTCGTGTTCGGCCCCCAATTTTTCGGCCTCCTCGCGGCTCATTTCGGTGCGCACGACAGGCACGTCTTCTTTAATTTTGCCGTTGACTATCTTTTCGACGGCACGTTTCTGCTCGTCGGTCATCTTTTGCCTGTAATTAAAGTCAATGCGCAAACGCTCTTGTGTAATATTGGAGCCGCGCTGGCGCACCTCGGGGCCGAGCACCATCTGGAGCGCTTTGAGGAGGAGGTGGTGTGCGGTGTGTAGGCGTGTCGTCTTTTCCGAAGTGTCCGCCAAACCACCCTTAAACTTCTGCTCGCTCCCGGCGCGACTCGTATCCTGGTGTTTTTTGAGCAATTCTTTAAATCCCTCGACATCTATTTGTTTGATACCGCGCTCCCCCGCCTCTTCGAGTATCAGCTCGAGCGGAAATCCGTAGGTGGTCACCAAGTCAAACGCATCTTGGGCAGAGACTATGCCGTCGCCCGCAAAGCGGGCAAATTCGCGTAGCCCGCGCTCGAGCGTCTTGCGAAAACGATTCTCTTCCTCTGCAATGGCAGGAGTATTAGTGAGCTCGGCAAGTTTGCCCGCAGGGACACCGAGCTTGTCTGCAAAGCGCACCGCGCGGCGGATAAGTCGGCGCACAACGTAGCCACGCTCGGTACTACCCGGCATGACACCGTCGCCGATGAGCATGCTCGCGGCGCGTATGTGGTCGGCCACAATCCTGAAAGAGCGCATGTCTTGAGTGTATTTTTTGCCGCTCCAGGACTCGAGCTTCGCGATGAGGGGCACAAAAATGTCTATCTTGAATATATCCGGTTCGTTATTCTTTGCCGCGGCAATACGCTCGAGGCCGCCGCCAAAGTCGACGTTTTGTTTAGGGAGCGGACCAAACGAGTCGTCCACCTGTTTGATGTACTGCATAAACACCGAGTTGCCGATTTCTAGAAAGCGTCCACAATCGCAGTTGGGGTGGCACTGTGCGCCGAATTTCGGGTCGTGCTCAACCTGTGTAAATTCATAAAATACTTCAGAGTCGGGGCCGCCGGGCTCGCCCGCGGGCATCCTGTCCGGCGTGCCGGCGCGGCTCCACCAGTTTTTTGTTGCGTCGTAGTAGCAAATCTGGTCCTCCGGCATCCCAAGTTTTTTCC
>JAGWLV010000041.1 GCA_028864875.1 Patescibacteria group bacterium | reverse complement strand
CCGTCGGGCCTGCCTTGTTCGCGTGCCCGCTCCAGGATTGCGGCGGCCTGCCGGGGATCCACGGTGCTCGCGTTCTCCTCTAGGAACAATTCGACGTTCTTCACTGCGTACATTGCTGTGCTCCTCTGTGTGAACGAACACCACGTTGTATCATTGGCGGTCGTTTTGTCAAAACCGGGCGCGTGGGCAATAGAAAGCACTTGTCACACATCCGCTAGGATATGGACATGTACACACTCAACCAAATACCAAGTAATCCACAGACTAAAAAGTTCTTGCGAACTGCCGGCGAGTTTTTTTGCGATACAATAGGCGCATGGTCCTCTTGTCGCTCGTCTCGTACGTTCTGGTGCAAACGCTCGGGCTTGTGATTGCTTTTGCAGCTGCTGCGGTCTTGCTCTATATGATCCTGCGGCGATTCCATTCGCGCGCCGCGACGATAGCGCTGTGCGTGGGCTTTTTGGGCATCTCGATATTCTTTTACGTACCCAATGGTTTGCCGCGCGGGTTCGAATATCCCTCGTTCCTTACCTCGTACGGACCTGCGGGTTCGCCGGGACTTCCTTTCAGCAACGTTATCCAATTCTTTTTGCACTTCGGGCAATTCGAGCGCGTAGCCGACATTGCCCGCGACCCCAATGATATTCCGCCGCCCATCGAACGGACCTCGACGACGACCGTGAGGATAGACATCACCGCCAAAGAAGTGATAGCGGAACTCGCACCAGGCGTATATCAAAATTATTGGACGTTCGACGGCAAGGTGCCGGGACCATTCTTGCGCGTGCGCGAGGGCGATACGGTGGTGGTTACTTTTCACAACGACCCCACGAGCCTGCACCACCACACCATTGATTTTCATGCGGTCATCGGCCCGGGCGGCGGGGCGGCGGTTTTGATGGCGGAGCCGGGCGAGACGAAAACGCTCACCTTTAAAGCGCTGCACGCGGGGCTGTTCGTCTACCATTGCGCCGAGCCGGATGCGGCGCTCCATATGGCGCACGGCCAGTACGGGCTCATCCTCGTTGAGCCGAAAGCAGGATTGCCCAAAGTGGATAAAGAATTGTATGTGATGCAAGGCGAGTTCTATACGACCGGCACCTTGGGGAAACAGGGGCTGCAAATATTCGATTCGCAGGCGATGCTCGATGGCCGGCCGCAGTACATCGTCTTCAACGGCCGCGTCGGAGCGCTTACGCACAATATGCACGCGAACGTGGGGCAAAAAGTACGCGTCTTTTTCGGCGACGGCGGCGTCAACCTTTCTTCCTCGTTCCACGTGATAGGCGAGATATTCGATCACGTGTGGCAGGAGGCGTCCCTTACATCGCCACCGCTTACCGATGTGCAAACGACGCTGGTGCCCGCGGGCGGCGCCACGGTCGTGGATTTTACGTTGCTCGAGCCGGGGAACTACACGTTCGTGGACCACGCGCTTGCGCGTATTGATAGAGGCGCGTGGGGCACCTTGCAGGTAGTGGGCCCCGCGGACCCGAGCATTTTCAATGGCGTTGCGCAGCCGATGGCAGGGCATTAGAACACTGTTTTCACAGCGGCTTTTTGCTATACTTGTTGTATGAACATCTATTCCAGGGGGGTAGCCACGGTGTGGCTGGTGGTTATCGGG
>JAGWLV010000024.1 GCA_028864875.1 Patescibacteria group bacterium | reverse complement strand
GCAAGCAGGAGACTTCGCGCGCGAGTTGCAGCTTATATTGCGCACGCTCGGGGCGGGGGAGGCTAATATGGAGAAAGGGCAAATGCGCATCGAGGCCAACATTTCTGTAAGCAGGGACGACACGTTGGGAACCAAAGTGGAGGTCAAAAACCTCAACTCCTTCCGCTCGGTAGAGCGTGCCATAGCTTACGAGCTCGAGCGCCAGAGCGCGCTCCTTGAGAAGGGCGGCGTAGTCGAGCAAGAAACGCGCGGATGGGACGAGAGCACGCAAAAGACCTTCAGCCAGCGCAAAAAAGAGAGCAGCCACGATTATCGTTATTTCCCGGACCCCGACTTGCCGAGTCTCACGCTCTCTGAAGTCATGGAGTTTAAAGATGTGGAATTGCCCGAACTTCCGTGGGAGCGCCGTGCGCGGTACAGTGCGCTCGGACTTCAAGAACAGGATGTCAAGCAGCTTGTCGGCGACCCGGTGTTATCAGTTTTTTTTGAGACCGTCGTCGCACGAATACAGAAACCCGACCTTGTCAGGTCGGCCGCGAATTACACACTGAATTTCGTGGCCGGCGTGCGCAAAGACAAACCCGAATGGCTCCCCAATGTGGAGAATTTCATTACAGTCATCGAGGCCAACCTCCCTTCGCCTCAGGCACGAAGCTCTATACTTGCCGGAGTGATTACGCAGGGTATCGGCGCGGACGAGCTCGCCGCGATTGTCGAAAAGATAGTGAATGGCAATCCGAAAGTTGTCGTGGAGTACAAAGCCGGCAAAGAAACGGCGCTCCAGTTTTTGATAGGGCAGGGGATGAGGGAGAGCAAAGGCTCCGCCAATCCTGAAGCGCTCCGCAGCGCGCTCATACAGGCGCTCGCCTAGCTCTCCACCCTACTCGCTTGCGCGGGATTGAAGCTCGCTTATACTTGGTGCATGGATGAGCTCCAAATATCGGGTCGCCGATACGTCTCGTCGCGGCGTGCTGCGCAGATGTACCGATACCACACCGACTACATAGGACAACTCGTGCGAGGTGGGAAAGTCAAGGGACAAAAGGTCGGACGCGCATGGTATATCGATGCCGAGTCGCTGCGCGTGTATCTTGAAGGTCTCGGCGGAGCGGGACCGGCACCGGAAGTTGCAGCACGCGAGCCCGAGTCTGCAATAGTGCCAGAGCCCACAGTCGAGGTCAAACCCGAACCGGCAAAAAAAATAGTTGTTGAAGAAAAAGTCGCAGAACCGGTTGAAGAAATTTTGCAACCGACTCCGGCCGTGGAAGAAAAAATTGAAGAAGTTGTCGAAGAAGAGCCGGTCGTGGTGTCCGAACATCAAGTCCCACTTATTGCCCAAAAAATAGAAGAAGAAATTTCGATACCGGTGCGTATTTCAATTCCGAACAAACAAAAACTCTCCCCAGGTCTCCGCTATGAGGAAGGCGAGTCTCTCCCGCAGGTGCGCAAGACACAGGCACGCATGCAACCTGAAGCCGCAGAAGAAATTTCTGATGAAGAAAACATCGTTATAACGCCGCGCACCCGCGGCAGCTTGCGTACGGTTCTGAGTTTTGGAATTCTTGGCATGGCAGCTTTTGCCCTTGCTATAAGTGCCAGCTATGTGTTGCAATATTCTCTCCATATTGAGGGGGGTGTTATGACCTCGTCGGTGGTATTTGGGGCTGAACAGCCCTAAAAGCTATCCACATCTCGGAATCTCGGAATACAGAGGTGTCGGCAATCTAGCCGACACCTCTTTGTATTTTTACAAAGTTCGGCGACATCTGATTTCCGAGATATCTAAAGTAACAAGTCACCTCGCCGAGATTTTTTGAATTTTTATGACAAAAATTTCAACAACTAGTAAAAAAGTTCGATAGTGCAACTAATATCCACATTTGGATCATGTTTTTTATGCCGGTAATCCGCTGTTTAAAACGTAAAATCTATATATACACATGGACGAACTTATAGACGAACTTTCTAAGCCTCATATACATTTTTCGGCTTAAATGACCTCAGCAGATTTTAAATCTCCAGACGGCAAAAAACTCCTTTCAACGAAGGAGGCGGCACTCCTGTTGCGTTGTGCGCCGGATTACGTGAGCCGCCTGTGTCGCGAGGGCAAGCTCAAAGGGACCCGCATTGACCAGGCGTGGTTCATCGAAGAAGGCTCATTGTTGGAATTTGAGGGGACACGCAAGAACGCGGCGCAGGCGCGCGCGCGCGAGCTCTCCGAGTTGCGCCGCCAGGAACTCAACGCTTCGGAGACTCCCCTTCATGCGGCTCTCAAAAAAGTTGCCCCTTCGTCGGCGTGGCAAAGTGCGTTGCTTGCCGTCGTTGTGAGTGCGGTGCTCGGCAGCGCGGTGTTTGCAAGCGCGGGGATAGTGAGCAACACTGCCGGCATCGCACAGCGTGCGGCATTCAATGTGCAAGAGGCGGCGGCGATAGGACAGATCGACTCACCATTCTTCGGCACGCACGCATACGCACTCACCTTCCCGCAAAATATTTTTGGTAATTTCGCACACAATCTGCTCGCACTATTTACGAAGAGCTCGAACACGCCGGCGGTAGAAGTGCCGGTTGAGACACAACCAAGAACTTCCCCCGCGCAACAAGCACAAACGCCGCCACAAGTTGCGCGCGCGGGTACGACAACCGTCGTCAACCAGTACAACACCTACCCGGTGACAGAACGCACAGTGGAGCGCACGGTGGTGCAAAACGGCGTGTCGCAGGCGGATATCACCGCCCAGCTACAGCAGCTCGACAACTCGCTGCGCTCGCAAGTTTTTGGTGCGCTCTCGAGCAACTCGAGCGCGCCGCCGGCCCAAAGCGGGCTGCAGGGTGCTATTGCACTCTCCCAAAACATCAGCAAGCTCGACAACGTCACTATCACGAGCGCACACATTTCGGGCGGCTCTATTTCGGGTATTACGATTGGTGTTGGCTCCGGAGGAACAGGCATCACGACCGCTCCGACGTACGGCCAGCTCCTTGTCGGCACCAGTGCCGGCGGGTACTCACTGACCGCCACCTCAAGCCTCGGGCTCACCGCAGGCGCAGGCGGCAGCAGTGGCCAAGTGCAATTCAACAGCGGTGGCGCGCTCGCAGGGAGTGGCTCACTCACTTTTGACAACACAAGCGGCACGCTCACGAGTACAGGCCTTATTGCGACCAATGCCACAGCAACCAACGCGACGACGACCAATCTGTCGGTTACCAACGCATCGACGACAAATTTTGTCATCTCCAGCCTCGGCGCGTCTTCCGGGCAATGCCTCACGGTCAACTCCTCGGGCACGGTGACGACGACGACGTGCGGCACCGGCGGCGGCGGAAGTGCCGACCCCTTCACCCACCCTGCGGCAGGGCAGAGTGCCACCACCACGCTTGTCCTCCTCAACGGCAACGCGTCGACCACCCAGCTGAGCGTCTTCACCAAAGCGTACTTCGGTGCGACAGCAACATCGACCTTCGCTGCAGACGGCTCGTTTAATTTCAAAAACGGTACAACGACCGGCCTCGCCATTACTAACATTGGTGCCAACCTGCTCAAAACGGATTCCTCGGGCAATGTCATCGCCGCCGTCGCAGGCACCGACTACCTCACCTCAAGCTACCTCGTCGACCCCTTCACCCACCCTGCGGCAGGACAGTCGGCGACCACCACGCTCGTCCTCCTCAACGGCAACGCGTCGACCACCCAGCTGAGCGTCTTCACCAAAGCGTACTTCGGTGCGACAGCAACGTCGACATTCAGCTCCGCGGGCGTGCTCAATCTCGCAGGTCTCACTTCGACTCTGCTCAAGACCGACTCGTCCAACAACGTGGTCGCCGCTTCCGCCGGTATCGACTACGCAACACCCGCGCAAATCCAAACCTTCAAAGACTGGCAAATCACCGGCGGCTACCTCGCACCCACGACCACTATCGGCGTCATCGTCAACGCAAGCTCCACCATCGGCAACGGCACGCAAACCGGCGGACTGACGATAAGCGGTGGTGCAACAACGACGGGGAACACCTACATCGCGGGGACCTTGGGCGTTGGAACTATAGCGCCGAGCAAAACATTTGAAGTCACCGGCACGGCAAAAGTTTCGAGCACGTTTACGCTTGCGGGCATCGCATCTTGTACCGGCAGCCAGGCACTCCAAACCAACGGCTCGGGCGACGTGAGCTGCGGCAGCATCACGGTGAGCGGCTCGGCTTCGGGCGGCGGATGGAATGCGACGAACGGCGCCGTCAACGGCAATGTCACGCTCGCTACATCGACCTATCTTGTCGCGGTGGGTGCGACGACGACCCCGTACGCCAAGCTCGCGGTCGTCTCGGGCGCGGCGGCGACGACAACACTGGCACTTGTGCCCGCGAGCAGCCAGACCGCCAACATTCTCGACATCTACGACACGAGCGGCAACCTTGCATCGGTCTTTACTGCAGGACACAACTTCGGCATCGGCACCACAAGTCCGGGTCAACGGCTCTCTGTTGCAGGCAACATTTTGGGTAACAACATCATCGGCTCCTACTTCACCGCAACTTCGTCGACCGTGTCGAGCTTTACAGGTGGACTCACAGTGAGCGGCCAAACTACACTCGCACAAGCATCTTCAACTCAACTCTCGGTCTTCACCAAAGCGTACTTCGGTGCCACCGCAACGAGCACGTTTGATTCTGCAGGTGTGCTTTCGCTCGCGAGCGCGCTCACTGTGCCAAACGGCGGCACCGGGCAAACATCCTTCACCGCAGGCAATCTGCTCTATGGTGCCGGCTCCGGAGCATTGCAGAATGTTGCGACATCGAGCCTCGCAGTTGGCGCGTCGCTCTCGGTCTCTGGCACCTTGGGCTACCAAGTCGGCGGCACCGCCTCCACCCTCTCGCTCAACACAGCCAACGCCAACACGTGGAGCGCTCTCCAGCAATTTAGCGCCGCATCGTCAACTCTCTTATCAGTCTTCACCAAAGCGTACTTCGGTGCGACAGCAACGAGCACGTTCGCATCTGATGGCTCCTTCTCCTTCAAAAACGGCACAACGACCGGCTTGGCCATCACCAATGTCGGCGCAAACATCCTCAAGACCGACTCCTCGGGCAACGTCATCGCCGCAGTTGCGGGAACGGACTACCTGACTTCAGCCAATGCCTCGCCGTACCCCTTCCCCCTCGCGGGCAATGCGACATCGACCCTCACACAATTCAACGGCGGACTCACCGCGTACGCCTCCTCCACCATCGGCAACGGCACGGCGGCCGGCGGACTGACAGTCAACGGCACCGCAACAACAACCAACACGGTCATTTCGGCAGTGACATCCTCGCTCCTCAAGACCACATCACTCGGGCAAGTTGCCGCCGCCGTCGCAGGCACCGACTACCTCACCTCAAGCTATCTCGTCGACCCCTTCACCCACCCTGCGGCAGGGCAGTCGGCGACCACCACGCTCGTCCTCCTCAACGGCAACGCGTCGACCACCCAACTGAGCGTCTTCACCAAAGCGTACTTCGGTGCGACAGCAACGAGCACATTTGATTCGACAGGCTTCCTCACGCTGCCGAGCGGCTTCCTTGCAACAGCCTCTTCGACGATAGGCAACGGCACCACCGCCGGCGGACTGACGGTCAATGGTGGGGCAACGACGACGAGTCTTGTCGTGAGTAGTACGCTAACCGGTGCCGGGCTCTCGACCACGTGTAACAGTTCGGCCGACAAGTTGTTGTGGGCCAACGGCACCTTTTCCTGCGGCACCGATGCGGGCGCAGGCGGCAGCACCGAAATAAACTGGACGTACTTTAACGGCACCGGCATCCGCGTATCAACCAGCACTAACCAGGTGCTCATCGGCGCCACCGCAACGACAACCACAGCTCAGCTTGAAGTCCACGGCGGGGCCAACTTCGACGCGGCGACGAGCAGTGCCTTGTATGTGACCAACAATGCCGACATCAACGGCAAGCTCGGGCTAGGCACCACGTCGCCCACAAGCGTGCTGTCGGTTGCGGGCGGCAATATCTATCACATCGCGAGCGGCAATCCGACACTCTCCGCCACCATTTCGACAACCTCGACGACGCACTCGTACTCGGTGGCGGTCGAAGGGCGCTACCTCTACAGTGCCGACTACGAAGCGGGCCTGCGCATCAGCGACATCTCCAACCCACACTCGCCCGCGCGCGTGGGTGCATACACGACGAGCACCCAGGCGCGTGCGGTCGCTGTGGCGGGCAAGTACGCGTACGTGCTCGACGACACGCTCGGCCTCGAGATTATCGACGTCACCAACCCTGCTACGCCCGCGCTCGTCGGCAGACTCTCTTCGGCAGTGGGATACGGCATCGCGCTCTCCGGGCACTATGCGTACATCGCCGACTTCAGCGGCGCGCTCTTGCGCGTCGTTGATGTGGGCAACCCGGCCACTCCGACCCAGGTGGGGAGCTTTGCTCCGGGCGGCACCCCCCAGCCGCGCGGCGTTGCGGTCTCCGGTGCGTACGCCTACCTCGCCGACTCGGGCAACTCGGCGGTGTACGTGGTGGACATCTCCAACCCCACCGCGCCTGCCAAAGTCGGCACGTACAACGGCGCCGCGGCCAACGCGCCGCGCGCGCTGTATGTATCGGGCAACATCCTCTACGTCGCCGACGCGGGGAACGGCTTCTTCAGCCTCAACCTCAAAAATCCGGCGTCGCCCACGCTACTTGGGCAGTACACGACCGGCGCTCCGACATACTATGGCGTGGCGGTCGCGGGGGACTACGCGTACCTTACCAACCAGACTTCAAACCAACTGACGGTGCTCAATGTGTCGGCAAGCACAACGCCCGCACTCGTCGGCTCAGTGGCGCTCTCGGGCGCGCCCTACGGCGTCGTGCTCTCGGGCAAGTATGCATATGTCGCCGACGACAATTGGTCGGTAAACGTCGCAGACATCAACGGCATCCAGACACCCGCCGCGTCGATAGGCGCGCTTGAAACAAACTCCGCCAATGTCGCCGACAAATTGGCGGTCGGCGGGGATATCACGGCCGCGGGCGGGCTCGACGTCGGCATATCGGGCATCTACTCCCGCGGTGCCATCGCGGCGTACGTCGCCTCCTCGACACAGACCAACCCCGTCGTGGCGACTTTTATCGGCGGCAACGTCGGCATCGGCACGTCCAGCCCCTTTACTAACCTCTCCGTAGCGGGCGGCGCCTACATCGGCGGCAACCTTACCGCAACCGGCACACTTGCGGTCTCAGGCGCAGCAACGCTCTCCTCAACGCTGAATGTCACAGGCAACACAACACTTGCAGCAGCAACGTCGAGCAACCTTGCTGTCTCTTCCATCGGATCGGGGAACTTGCTCAAGACAACCACCGGCGGGGCAGTCATCGCCGCCGTCGCAGGCACCGACTACCTCACCTCAAGCTATCTCGTCGACCCCTTCACCCACCCCGCGGCAGGGCAGAGTGCCACCACTACGCTTGTTCTCCTCAACGGCAACGCGTCGACCACGCAGTTGAGCGTCTTCACCAAAGCGTACTTCGGTGCGACAGCGACTGCGACCATAGACTCCGCGGGCAACATTTCCACCGCGGGCACGATTAATACCAATGGCACCACCGGTGGCTTCCAAATCGACGGTAACCTTATCCTCTACGCCTCCTCGACCACGCACTCGGTACAGGTGGGGCAGAATGCAGGCAACACCAGCAATGTCAACGCGAGCTACAACGCGTTCCTCGGTTACAACGCGGGCAACGGGGTGACCAGCGGAGCCAACAACGTCATTGTCGGCGGCTTCTCGACGGCGGCGAACTCCAACCTGTCCTCCGGTAGCAACAACATTTCAATCGGGTACAATATTTCTCTCCCGAGCGCGACCGCCAATAACCAACTCAACATCCAAAACATCCTCTTCGGCACCAACAACTCGGGCTCGGCCGGCACATACTCCTCCGGCCAAGTCGGCATCGGTTCCACCTCCCCGTACGCGCGCCTCTCCATCAACGCCAACAACGGCGACACCAACACGACGCTCTTTGCCATAGGCTCCTCGACTGCCTCCGCGACAACGACGCTCTTTACTGTAAATAATGTGGGCAACACCGGCCTTAGCACTACAACCGCATTCGGCCGGTTTTCTGTCGACACGAGCAACCTTGCTGTCGGGACACCGGAGCTGGTCGTGGGTTCTTCCACCCGCACCGACCTCCTTGTCGCCCAAAGCGGCAACGTCGGGCTCGCCGGCACGACCACCCCGTGGGCGACGCTCTCCATCGCTGCAATCGCCGGCCAAAACAGCTTTGCGATAGGCAGCAGTTCGGGCAGCTATTTGGTGGTCAACTCCGCTGGCAATGTTGGTATCGGCACGTCGACCCCCTTCACTAAATTGGCGCTCACCAATGGCGTGACGACCGGCCAAGCGAGTGTCGCTTACGATCAAACCGACTATACGCTGCTGTCGACCAACGCCACCGGGCAATATATCGTGCTTCCCTCGGCCAATACCGAAATACTCCCCAACGCTAACGAGTGGGTCTGTACCGGCGGCACCATCTCAACCAACGCTTGTCCAAGCGGCACCCCGTCAGGTCAGGGCAACATCATCGTGCAGAACAAAGTGCTCATCGGCACCACTACCAGCACCTACAAGCTGACGATAGAAACACAGGACAGCACCACCAATTTCTTCCAGGTGGCGAGCACAACCGCACAAAACCTCTTTGTCATCAACTCAAACGGGAGCGTGGGCATCGCCTCATCGACGCCGTTTGCCAAACTTTCAATCGGAGCGGGCGGAGCAGTCGTCGTCGCGGAAAATAATCTTGCGACTTCAACAAGCATGACCGTCAACTGGAATGCGGGCAACCAGCAGCTCGTCCGCATCGGCACGTCGGCGACGACCATCAGCTTTGCCAACTACACTGACGGCGAAATTCTGCGCCTCTTGGTGTGTAACCCGGGCGCTGCGGCCGGGGCAATCACCTGGGGCACGCAGGTACTCTGGACCGGCGGCACTGCCCCCACACAAACCACTACCGCTAACAAGTGCGATGTCTACACCTTCGTCGCCTCGCAGGCTACCACGACACTCAAGATACTCGGTGCTGCCGTGTCCAACTTCTGATGCATATGAAATTCTTACGTACAGTTCACAAATATCGATTGCTCCTAATACTGCTTGCTGCAGTAGGGCTCTTTGGCTAC
>JAGWLV010000023.1 GCA_028864875.1 Patescibacteria group bacterium | reverse complement strand
AAGAGGCGCGAGTGGAGATAGAAGACATCACCCGGGTACGCTTCTCTGCCCGGCGGACGGCGGAGCAACAGCGAGAGCTGCCGATACGCGACTGCGTGCTTGGAGAGATCGTCATAGACGACAAGCGCGTCGCGACCGCTTTCCATAAAGTACTCGCCTATGGCCGCACCCGCGAAAGGTGCCAGGTATTGCAGTGCAGCCGATGCGGAAGCGCCTGCGTTGACAATGACCGTGTACTCGAGTGCGCCGCGCTCGCGCAACAGCTGCACGAGCCGCGCGGTCTTGCTCTCCTTTTGCCCTATCGCGACATAAATGCATATGGGGCGGGAGTCTTTAGGCTCGCTCTTTTGGTTGAGTATGGTGTCTATGGCGATGGTTGTCTTGCCCGTGTAGCGGTCGCCGACAATGAGCTCGCGCTGGCCGCGGCCGATCGGTATCATCGCGTCTATAGCTTTGATGCCGGTGTGGAGGGGCGTATTGACCCCCTCGCGCTCCATGACGCCGGGGGCAACGCGCTCGACGGGTCGGCGCTCGGCCGTATCGACAGGCCCTGCGCCATCTAACGGCTCGCCAAGCGGCGAGACAATCCGCCCTATGAGCGCGTCGCCGACTGGGACGGATAACACGTCGCCCCCTGAAAGGACGACCATCCCCTCGCGCACACGTGCAGCGTCGCCGAGCACAACGATGCGCACAACATCTTCTTCGAGATTGAGTACGAGTCCGGAGAGTTCCGGCTCGCCAAAGACATCATTGAGCGCGCCCATCGGCTCGAAGCGGACCAACTCGCCGGGGACGACATCACGCAGACCGTCCACTTCGGCGATGCCGTCTTGCGCGCGCAATACGACTCCTTGCGCTGCGCGCGGCTTGGGGACGAATCCGCGCAACTCCTTTTCAAATTGTTCAAGAAAATCAGCCATGGTTATACGGGGCGACGGGTGTCGCTTTCGGAAGCGTTCCCGTTATGTCCTGAAGCTGGAGAAAGCGACACCCGAGACCCGACTTGAGAGCCCGCCCTAACTAGAGTCTCATACATATCTATCAAGATGCGGCGTTGAATCTTTTCAGGCGTGTCTTGTGTTGCCGCCTGCGCGCGGGCGCGCATCTCTGCAAGCCGCGCTGCTTCGTACACCACGCGTGCAAGGTCCCGCGAGCGCCCGCGGCGCGCGAGCGCCTCTTTGAGATTCTTCAAAAGTGTCTTGCGGCGGCGCGGGTGGCTCTCTGCCACATCAAGCAACTTCCGCGCGAGGAGTTTGGGCGTCATGTGCGGGTGCGGCGGCGGCCGCGCTTAGTAGTAAGCATCTGCCCTACGCCGAGCACGATGAGTTTGGCGGACGCGCGCTTGGCGTGCTCGAGTGCTTGTGCCTCGATTTCCTGTGCGCGGGCACGCGCATCGCGCAGTGTCCCGCGCGCCGCTGCAGAAGATGCCTTCTGCGCTTCCTGGTGGAGCGCCGCAGCGGCTTTGCGCGCGGCGCCGAGCGCCGCGTCGGCCTCCTGCCCCGCTTCGGCGAGTACCTTCTGCCGGGCGACTTCAGTCTGCGCAAGACGCTCCGCGGCAGCTTGTGCATCCGCAACACCCCTGGCGACGCGCGCGCGGCGCTCTTCGAGCACACGCATCAGGGGCGCGTAGAGGAAATACCACAACGCCAGAAGTGCGATACCGAAATTTATTGAATTGACGAGCACGAGCCGCCAATCTACGCCGAATGTTGCAAGGATCTGAGCCATAATCGCTCCGCAAAAAACTCCTTTCTCGACACTTCAGGACACTGAGGGAACGGTCTCGAAAGGATTTTTACTCCGCTTAGGTGAACTTAAGGATAAAGCCGATGACGAGTGCAAATATCGCGAGCGCCTCGGTAAAGGCGACACCGATAAACATCACCGTCTGTATCGAGCCTGCCGCGTCGGGGTTGCGACCCATCGCCTCGAGCGCTTTGCCCACAACGATGCCTATCCCGATGCCCGGCCCGATGACCCCGAGCCCCACTGCAAGCGCCATGCCCAAAATTTTTGCTGATTCTACGTCCATACTTCTTTATTGTAAACGATTTTTTTGCCTAGTGCGCGGGGGTGATGGCAATTTTGAGGAACGCGAGTGTGAGGAGCGCAAAAATCGCCGACTGCACGAGCGCAACAAAAAGCTCAAAAAGAATAAAGGGCACCGGGAGCACCACCGGCACAAAGAGCGCCGCGACCGCGATGAGTATCCCGCCGGCAAAGATGTTCCCGAAGAGACGGAAGGAAAATGCGATGAGCCGCGCGACCTCGCTCACCAGCTCGATGAGTCCGATGAAGAACTGCAGCACGCCGTGGCGCACGTTTACGAACTTCGATCCGTAGCGCCACACACCGAGCGCCGCGACACCAGCCGCCTCGACCACAAAGCCGGAGATGAGCGCGAGCGCGAGTGTCGTGTTGAGGTCCGTGTTGGCTGAGCGTAAAAGCGGCACCGTGGCGCCGCCGACGTGCACGGTGAGTGCATCGAGGAACGGGAGGAACTCAAACAGGTTCGCCGCAAAAATAAACAAAAACATGCTCATGATGAGCGGGAAGAATCGCAGCGCCATCTCTCTGCTCCCCAAGGTTTGTTCCATATAGGAGAGAACATACTCAAACAGCATTTCAAACGCACTCTGCACTTTACCGGGCACGAGTTGCGGCCGGCGGCCAACCACGTATGCAATTAGTATAAGAACCGCAAGCGACACCCACGTTGCAAGGAGCGTGTTGGTGACGGGGATACCAAAAAAGTATCCGAGGCGCGCCGCAGACAAATCGAGCGGAAGTCCGTGCATATATGAAATTGTACTTCATCATTGCTACAGATACGGTAGAGTAGTACTTGTAAGGTATGCCAATAATCGCACTAGCCATTCTTATTGCAGCGGCGCTCGGCGGCGGCGTTTCGGCCGCGGCGGCGCACTCTACCCCGGGCGATGTACTCTGGGGCTTTAAAGTAGAGGTTAATGAGAGCCTCCAGGGGGCTCTTTCCTTCGGCGACGAGCAGAAAGCCAACTGGGACATCGCGGTTGCGCAGGAGCGCTTGCAGGAAGCGCAGCGGCTCGCCGCAGAGGGCAAGCTCGACGCCAACGCGCAAGCACAACTTGCGGCAAACTTCCGCAGACACGCAAGCGACGTAGCAGACCGTGTCGCCGCACTCGAGGCTACCGGCAAGTACGCCGCGGCGGCGGATGTATCGGCGCGCTTTGAAAGTACACTCTCGCAGAGCGCGAGCGTGCTCGCTCAAGCCAACGTCGACGCGCAGGGTGAACTCTCGACCTTGGTGCGCTCAACTTTGGGTGCCGTGGGCAATCTCTCCGCCGATGCATCGGCTCAAGCCCAGGCGCATGCACAGTGAACATCTACTAACTCTTTCGCCAGAAGCACAAACCGCTCCCCTTCAACCACGTCTGAGGGAGCGGTTTTTGCATGATAAAATTTCGGTGATGCCGGTCTTGTTCCCCCACGGGGTTGTCGCCTCGCAAGAAAGCGCGCTCATCGTGCAAGCGACACTCCTCATGCTCATCGTGGCGCTCCCCGTGTTCTTTCTCCTCTTTTACTTTGCGTGGCGCTACCGCGCGAGCGGCAGGGGCCGCCACATGCCCAACTGGAGTCACTCGCGCTTCGACGAACTCATCTGGTGGGCGGTGCCCATCGAAATTATTTTGGTCCTCGGCGCCTTAACGTGGACCTCCACACACATGCTCGACCCGCACAAGCCGCTTTCGCCCGCGGGCGACGCAATGGTCGTGCAAGTCGTCGCGCTCCCATGGAAGTGGCTCTTCCTCTACCCGCAGTACGGAATTGCCACGCTGAACTTTGTTGAAATCCCGACACAAACACCGGTCGAGTTCCAGATTACCGCGGACGCGCCCATGAACTCGTTTTGGGTCCCAGCGCTCGGCGGACAGATATACGCCATGCCCGGCATGATCAATCCGCTGCGCTTGAGTGCGGACTCTCCCGGCGATTACCACGGTGTGTCGGCCAACTACAGCGGCGCGGGCTTCGCCGACATGCACTTCAACCTGCGCGCCGCAAGCCGCGACGATTTTGACACATGGGTTGCGTCGGTGCGCAAAGGCAAAGGGGTACTTTCAGCCCCCGTGTATAGTGCGCTGCGAGTGCCGGGCGTCGCCGCGACCGTGGCCTACGCCCGCGTGCAGAGGGGTCTTTTCGACCGCATAGTCGGGCAATTTCTCGACGCGGGCAGTCCAATGCGCCACTAGTATATGAACTTTTTCGGCACGCTCTCAATTGATTCCTTCGTCCAGACCAGCGCTGTTGCGATGGGCGCACAGGTCTTCGTTATTGTGGCTGCGACAGGCGGCGTGCTGTGGCTCATATTCTCGGGCACACTCGATTGGCTCTGGCGCGAGTGGCTCACAAGTCTCGACCATAAGCGCATCGGGGTAATGTATCTCATCCTCGCGGGCATCATGGGCGTGCGCGGCCTTGCAGATGCCACGCTCCTGCGCACGCAACAGGCCACAGCGGCGCTCCCCTCGAGCGGCTACCTCTCCGCAGAGCACTTTGCAGAAATCTTTAGCGCGCACGGCGTCATCATGATCTTTTTTGTGGCGATGCCGCTCATCTTCGGACTCATCAACCTCGTCATTCCACTCCAGATACGCAGCCGCGATGTTGCCTTCCCCTTTCTCAACAGTCTCTCGCTGTGGCTCACGGTCGCGGGCGCGCTGCTTGTCAATGCGTCGCTCGTTGTCGGGCAATTTTCTGCCGCAGGGTGGCTCCCGTATCCGCCCTTGAGTGAACTTGCCTTCAGCCCGGGCGTCGGGGTGGACTACTACATCTGGGCGCTCCAGATCGCCGGCGTGGCATCGCTCATATCGGCAATCAACTTTTTGACCACCATCATCACTATGCGCACGCACGGCATGCGCCTCATGCATATGCCGATGTTTACGTGGACCACGCTCGGCTCGATGCTTCTCGTGCTCTTTGCCTTTCCGCTCCTCACTGTCGTACTTGCACTTCTGTTTTTTGACCGCGCGCTCGGGATGCACTTCTTTACGTCGACCCTCGGCGGCAATCCGATGATGTTCGTCAATCTCATTTGGGCGTGGGGCCACCCGGAAGTGTACATTTTGGTGTTGCCGCTGTTTGGTGTCTTTTCCGAAGTGGTGCCGACCTTCAGCCACAAAAAACTGTTCGGCTATACTTCGATGGTCGTCGCGACAATGGCCATCACCGCGCTCTCCTTCCTCGTGTGGGTGCATCACTTCTTCACTATGGGTGCGGGTGCAAACGTCAATGCCGTCTTCGGCATAGCGACGATGGCGATCGCAATCCCCACCGGGGTCAAAATATTTAACTGGCTCTTCACTATGTTCCGCGGGCGCATCGTGTTTAAAACACCGATGTTGTGGTTTATGGGATTCGTCTCGACGTTCGTCATCGGCGGAATGACGGGTGTCTTGCTGTCCATCCCCGGCGCGGACTATCAACTGCACAACAGTGTCTTTCTTGTGGCGCACTTTCATAACATGATTATCGGCGGCGTCGTATTCGGATTTTTTGCGGGCTTTACGTACTGGTTCCCCAAATTTGCGGGCTTTACACTCGACGAGCGGCTCGGGAAGTGGGCCTTTTGGCTGTGGGTCACCGGTTTCCTTGTCGCATTTATGCCTCTCTACGCACTGGGGTTGATGGGTATGACTCGCCGGCTCTACGTCGTCGATCCTTCCTGGCAGCCACTCCTCATCGTCGCGGCAGTAGGGCTCGCTATCATACTCGCGGCTGTTGCGGTCCAAATCGCACAATTGGTAGTGAGCGTGCGGAACCGCGAGCGACTCCACGCAGGACACAACCCGTGGGGCAGCCACGCCCCGGAGTGGGCACCGCTCCCGCCCGTTGACCGCACACACAACACGGGCGTTGCCATGTGCATCGGCGCACTTGCCTTCCTCGGCGGGTTCGGGATGGTGTGGCACATGTGGTGGCTCGCCATACTTGCACTTGCTGTGAGCGCTGTGCTTTTCATACTCCCTCCGTTTAAACACGTATGAGTACCCATCAACACAATCATTCCTTGTTCGGCTTGTGGCTCTATATATTGAGCGACTGCGTGCTGTTTGCGGGGCTCTTTGCGACGTTTGCCGTACTCCGCGGACAAACGTTCGGCAATCTTTCAGGGAGCGACCTCCTCCACCTCTCGACACTGCTTGTCCAAACACTCGTACTTTTGACTTCGAGTATGATCATCGGTCTCACAACTCAAGCCAAAAGTCGCGGGGTGATTCTGTTCGGTCTGGCTGCTACGTTTATTCTCGGCCTCGTGTTTATCGGATTTGAAATTCAGGAATTTGCGGGGCTTGTCGCTGCAGGTGCGGGGCCGGGGCACAGTGCATTTCTCTCTTCGTTCTTTGTGCTCGTCGGCACGCACGGACTCCATGTCGCGGTCGGCATGCTCTGGATGCTCATCCTCGGCGTACAGGTGTGGCTACACGGCACAACGCACGCCTTTTCCCGCCGGCTCACCATGCTCGCGCTCTTTTGGCACTTCCTCGACATTGTGTGGATTGCCATCTTTTCTATCGTGTATCTCTTGAGTACGACACTATAACTATGAAAAAGTACCTCACCGGCTTTGTGTTCTCGGTCATCCTCACCCTTTTGGCATTTTGGGTGGTGTGGGTGCACGTCGCGAGCAACCACGCGTACCTTCCGCACACGTTCATGTTGTGGGCGGTTGTTGCATTCGCACTCGTACAACTTGTGGTGCAGCTCTACTTCTTCCTCGACATACGGCCATCCCGCGACAGCCACACCATGGTTCCCTTCCTCCTCGCGCTCTTTATCATCGTCGTGGTCGTTGGCGGCTCGCTGTGGATTATGCAGAACCTCAGCCACTCACAGACGACGCCGTTTAGAGGCACGCCATCGCCGCAAAACGACCTTTACTGATGGACTACCTCTCGCTCATAAAGCCGCGGATGGTGCTCGGTAACCTGCTTATTGCTGCGGCTGCCTTTCTGCTCGCGTCGCCGACAATATACTGGCAGCAGCTTGAGGTGATGCTCGCGGGGCTCGGGCTTGTCATTGCTGGCGGGTGCGCGCTCAATAACTGGTACGACCGGGCTATAGATTCAAAAATGGCGCGCACAGCGACTCGTGTGCTGCCCGCCGGGCGCATTGCACCGCGCCGGGCGCTTGTGTTTGGTGTTCTGCTTGTAGTTATTGGTTTTGCAATACTCTGGTTTACCAATCCCTATGCGCTCGGCGCCGCAGTAGCAGGCGCGGCGTTCTATCTCCTGTTCTACACGCCGCTCAAACATCACAGCGGCATATCGCTTTTTGTCGGCGCAGTTGCGGGCGCGACTCCGCCCTTGGTCGGCTATGCCGCGGCGGCGGGGCACTTCGATACACTCGCGTGGATTCTTTTTGGCGGCGTGTACCTGTGGCAGCTCCCCCACTTTATTGCGATATCGCTCTACCGGTTTGATGAGTACGCTGCGGCTGGTGTGCCGCTCTTGGTCACAGGCGCACCGCACAGCGCCGCGGGGCGCACGGCGGCACGCGCAACATTCTTTGCATCACTCATCGTACTTATGGGCGCCTCGCTCGCCGTGATTATTTTCCGCCTCGCACTCTAAGGCTCCACAGGTGCACGAGGTACGGCACGAGCGTGCCGACCAAAAACGCCCCCACCGCGCACGTTACAAGGACGAGCGGAGTTGTGGGTGCGAGTACGGTCGAGAGACCGATGAAGTTGATGAGGACAAGCGCCGCGCCCACGGAGTAAAAGTTGATGAGCGCCCACCAGCGCAGGTCTTCTAGGTCCTTAAAGCGCACGTGGATGGAGTGCTCCAGGTAGTGCTCGAGCCCGAGCGCCATCAACCGCCGCTGTGCCTCGCGCACCGCCACGAGGTGACCGATCAAGAGTCCCGCGGCAAATGCGGCAATAGAATACGGCGCCGATACAAACGCGTACGGCCAAAAGGAAATGGTGAGCGTTGCAACGACGTAAAAAAAGAAACACGTCATCACGAGCCGCGTGCGGGCAAACGTACTGTGGACCGCGTACTGCGACGCGGCGACAAAAACAAGAAACGCCGTGAGCGCGCCGAGCGCGCCAAAAATCTCAACCGGCAGTTGCATAAACTTAGTATAGACTGAACTTTAGTGGACCTGGCGGGAATCGAACCCGCGCCTCTGCAATGCGAATGCAGCGTTTTACCACTTAACTACAGGCCCGGCTCGCCTCGATGAGCGGGGCGAAGCGGGTCGGGATGCAGAGAATCGAACTCTGGTCTCGCGCACCCGAAGCGCGCATAATGCCACTATACGACATCCCGATTTTGTTTTTTTCGAACGGATAAAATATAACAATAAAAATCAAAAGGGTCGAGCTAGCGCTCGACCCTTGTGCGGCTCCGTTAGGGAGCCTTTTCTAGGATATAGTTGGCGAGGACGACGGGTTTGATACCGACATCCCGCGCCATTTCAAGGAAACCGCGCAACCGCGCGTAGCTTCTCTTTTTGCCTTCCGCCGGGTTGTGCGCACTCCGCACATTGCGCACAACCCAGCAGCGGAACTTCTCGCCGTTTTCCGACTCGATGCCGACTTTGACCGTCAGCCTGTTGTCGGTGCCGCCACGGGCATAGGTGAGCACCACCTTGTTGCCCACGTCGACATCGCACGCTTCGGTTATAGATACGGCGCGGGCAGTTGTTGCATGTTCCGACTTGCTGCCTTTGATACCGCACGCGGGCGTTCCTACGCGGTCAACCAAAATTTCGCAACCCATTTCAGTCCCCTTGTCTCTTGAGGTTCTTCAAGACCGCACGACGCGATCAGTGGGGATTATACTTAAGAAACTAGGAATGTCAAGTGCGTTAAAGGGTCGGCTTTTGGCCGGCCCTTAACTACTTGTGTGTCAGTGCTTCATGCAGAAGCCACCCGGCGTCTACGCCGATGCCGTGGGCAAACTCTACCAACAAGAGAGGGCACACGCCCGCAAAATGTTGTTGAAGGAGATCACTGAGTTTGAAGTGACATGCATATTCGTGGCCAAAACGATGGACCTCAAACTGCACTACCATACCCTGGTGCCCGAGCGCGTAGTTGATGTACGTCGGCCGTGGGCCGGTCCATCCCGGCCGCTCGACAAGGTGGATGCGCATACTAATGCGCGCCAGCGAGTCGTCGGGGCCCCAGACATGCGGATGCATGGCGGCCCCCAGTCTGGTTTGTACAGTCATTGAGGACCCCT
>JAGWLV010000022.1 GCA_028864875.1 Patescibacteria group bacterium | reverse complement strand
TACGAACAGATAACAGTTATTTGTTTGCGAAAAGGCGAGTATCGTCTGCCGCAAAACGTGTGTGTATATGTATTGCCGCGCAACCGGTTTGGGCGCACGTGGCAGATCCTCCAACTCTCCTCAACACTTCTGTATGATGCAGTCTTTGTGCACATGAATCCGGAGTACCTCGTCGCCGCAGGGTGGCTCTGGAGACTGCTCGGCAAAAAAACTGCGCTCTGGTACACACACAAGGCGGTCAATCTGCGCCTGCGCATTGCAGCGCTTTTTGCGGATGTCATTTTTACCGCGTCAGAAGAGAGCTTCCGGTTGCGCTCGCATAAAGTGCGCATCGTGGGCCACGGCATCGACACTGATTTTTTTTCTCCCGACCTTGCCATCGCGCGCGGACACGCGGCGCTCTCGGCCGGGCGCCTTACGCGCAGCAAGCGCCATGACCTTGCCATTGAGCGTGCGGCCGCGGCGGGTGTGGAGTTGCGCATCGCGGGCGAGGGCCCCGAGCGGGCGCATCTTGAAGCGCTCGCAAAGCGCCTCGGTGCCCGTGTCGACTTTCTAGGCCCGCTTACGCAGGTACAATTGCGCGATGAGTACCGCCGCGCCGCGTATCTCGTTCATACGTCCGAAACAGGGAGTCTCGACAAAGTGGTGCTCGAGGCACTCGCGTGCGGATGCCCCGTGCGCACCGACGACCAGGCGCTGAAGTTCCTCGAGCACGAAGGCCGAGCATACGTGGTCGAACATCACTCCTTGCGCACGCTTATAAAGCACCTTGTTGAGAAGGTGCAGTAGTATATGGCCATGCTTGCTACCATGCGTACACTCTCCCGGGGCGGCTCTCTCGTGCGTATCCGCATGGACGAAGCCTTCGCCCGCCACACGCTCCGGGGCAAAGTGGTTGACGTCGGAGGCGGGCGCTCGCCGAGCTACCTGCGCTACTTCAAACGCGACAGTGCGACTATTGAACCTGTCGACGGCTCTATAAGCGGCATCGATTTTGAGAAGGACCCGCTTCCGTACAAGGACGGAAGTGTCGACACGGTCATATGCGCCAACGTGCTCGAACATATCTACAACTACCGCTTTGTGGTGGGGGAAATCCGCCGCATCCTCAAGCCGGGCGGAACACTTGTTGGATTTGTGCCGTTTCTCATCCAGTATCATCCCGATCCGCACGACTACTTCCGCTACACCAAAGAGTCTCTCGTCCGCATCTTTACAGAAGCCGGATTTATGCAAGTCGAAATCCGCACCGTGGGCGGCGGGCCCTTTAGTGCGAACTTCAGTAATCTCGTCCTCTCGGTGCCCCGCCCGCTGCGGGGGCTCCTGTATGTGCCGTACGCATTCCTTGACGCACTGTTTCTGCGCCTGCGCCCCGCCGCGCGCGAGCGCTACCCGCTCGGCTACACATTTTATGTCTCCTGAAACTCCGCAAGTCGACAAGTCGCACTACCGCTTCGGCCGCTACCAGTTTGAGGGGCGTTTTGTGAGCTACTACTGGCAGCTCTACGAGGTGCTCAGCCGCGAGCCGTCGTCGGTCCTCGAGGTGGGCGTGGGAGACAAGGTGTTCGGCGATTTTATTAAAAACAACACGCGCGTGTCCTACACGTCTGTCGATGTTGCAGCGGATCTCGCGCCCGATGTTGTAGGCAGCATCCTCACACTCCCGTTTGCCGACAAAACATTTGACGTTGCCTGCGCGTTTGAAGTGCTCGAGCACCTCCTGTTTAAGGATGTCGAGCGGGCTTTGAGCGAATTGCTGCGCGTCTCAAAAAACTACGTTGTTGTGTCGGTGCCGCACTTCGGTCCCATGCTCTCGCTCTCCTTTAAGATCCCCTTTCTACCCAGAGTACAACTCGCGCTCAAAATACCGTATCCGAAACAGCACGTGTTCAACGGTCAGCACTATTGGGAACTCGGCACGCGCGGCTACCCCGCATCCCGCTTGCGCGGGCTCATGCGCACCCACGCCACGCTCGTCAAGGACTATGTGCCGTTTAATTCCGCCTACCATCACTTTTTTATTTTGAAAGTATGACCATTGCATACGTTGCCAATATGCGGCTGCCTACCGAAAAAGCGCATGGCGCCCAGATTATGAAAGTGTGCGAAGCGTTTGTGCGCGCAGGGCAGGACCTCGCGCTCTATGTCCCCACGCGCCGCAATATGCTCACCGGCGAGCCGCTGTCGTACTACGGCGTGACCACGCCCTTTCCGATACGATACATCGCGGTGCCCGACACGGTGGGGTGGGGCGCGGTCGGCTTTGTGCTCCAGAGTCTGCGCTTCGGCGCGCGAGCGCAAAGAGCTGTGCCGCAGGAAGCGCTTGTCTACGGCCGCGACGAGTGGGCGCTCGTGCCCTTCGCACTGGGAGGGCGGCGGTTCGTATGGGAGAGCCACGACGGGCGGTGGACGTGGGCTGCGCGGTTTATTGCGCGCCGCGCGGCGCGCATGGTCGTCGTGACACAATCCGCCAAAGAGTTCTATATATCAAAAGGAATTTCTGCGGAAAAAATTGTGGCCGTCCCGAACGGCATCGACACGGCGGCATTCGCCCACCACGAGAGCTGCGCGCAAGCGCGCGAGCGGCTTGGACTCCCGCGCCGCGAGCACATCGCACTCTACATCGGTGCGCTCGGCGGGTGGAAGGGGACCGACACGCTGTGCGAGGCATCAAACTATCTTCAAATCGCGCGCATCGCCGTCATCGGCGGCTCGCCCGGGGAAGTGGAGCGCATGCGCGCGAAGTATCCGAAGGTTATGTTTGTGGGCGCGCGGCCGTTCCGCGAACTCGCGAACAACCAGGCGGCCGCCGACGTGCTTGTGGTGCCCAATAGCGCAAAAAATGAAATTGCCGTGCGCTTCACCTCCCCGCTAAAGCTCATCGCGCACCTTGCCTCGGGGGTGCCTATTGTGGCCTCGGACCTCCCGAGCACTCGCGAGATAGCCGGGCAGGACGCGGCGGTGCTCGTCGAGCCCGACAATCCACAGGCGCTCGCGCAAGCTATCGAGAAGGTGCTCGCCGACGAAGGACTTTCTGCGCGAGTTGTCGCCGCGGCAAAGGCGCGCGCAACACAGTTCGACTGGAGCGTGCGCGCCCAGGCCGTTCTGCGCTTTATCGCGCCCGTGCTAGGATAGCCCCATGTCGGAAAAGTGGGTACGGGATACGGGACTGGTATTTGCTCTCCTGTTTTTGATACTGGGAGCGCGTTTCAACCCGCTCTATCTCTGGGGGAGCGCGGCCTTTCTGCTTGCGATCATGTTCGCCCCCTCGGCACTCACCCCGTTTGCATGGGCATGGCTGAAGTTCGCGGAGCTTCTCGGCTCGGTCATGAATCGCGTGTTTTTTGGACTGGTGTTTTTTATCGTGCTCACTCCCGTCGGATTTTTGAAGCGCCTGCTCTCCGGCGATATGCGCTCATTGAAACTTCAGTGCCGGGGCGGGAGCGCTTTTGTCGATGGCCCGGGGAAGGTGCTGCCGGAGCGGCTTACTAAACCGTATTAAAATATCGATATGGATTTGCTAAAGGATCTCTGGGGGTTTTTGCGGGAGCGTAAAAAGTTTTGGCTCCTACCCGCCATTATTGTGCTCCTGCTGGTCGGGGTGCTGATAATTGCTGCAGGGAGCAGCGCGGTCGCGCCTCTCATCTATACGATTTTTTAACTTGCCCTCATGACACCTCGGCGCGCGATGCTCGGGATATCGGCCTACTACCATGACTCTGCGGCCGCGCTAATTATCGACGGCCGGGTGGTGGCTGCGGCTCACGAAGAGCGCTTTACCCGCAAGAAGCACGACGACTCGTTCCCTGCCAACGCCGTGCGGTGGGTGCTCGACGAGTACGGCCTCAAACCCTCCGACCTTGCGGCAGTGGTTTTTTATGACAAGCCGCTTTTAAAGTTCGAACGCCTGCTGGAGATGTACCATCGCTATGCGCCGCGCGGCGTGGGGAGCTTTGTCGCCGCCATGCCGGTCTGGATCAAAGACAAGCTTTTTATCCGCGGACACATCCGCAAAGAGCTCGAAAAGCTTGAAGGCGGGAAGCTCAAAAACCTCACCCTGCTTTTCCCGGAGCACCACCTCTCCCACGCCGCGAGCGCATTCTACCCGTCGCCCTTTGACGAGGCGGCGATACTGACCGTCGACGGAGTCGGAGAGTGGGCGACGACGGTCATCGGCCACGGCTCAGGCAAGGACATATCGCTCGTTGCGGAGATGCGCTTCCCCCATTCGCTCGGCATGCTCTACTCGGCATTTACCTACTACTGCGGTTTCAAAATAAACAGCGGCGAATACAAGCTCATGGGCCTTGCGCCGTATGGGCGAAAGGGGAGTGCACGCGTTGAGGAGTTTAGGCGCAAGATTTTTGACACGCTCATCGATCTCAAAGAGGACGGCTCGCTTCTGCTCAACATGTCGTACTTTACGTTTGCGACGACGCTGCGCACAGTCGACGACCGCAAATGGGAGGCGCTGTTTGGTATCCCGCCGCGGGCGCAGGAGAGCCCCATCACGGAGTCTTACATGGATATGGCGCTCGCGATACAAGAGGTGACCGATGAAGTGATGGTGCGTCTCGCGCGCACCGCCAAAAAACTCACCGGCTCGCGCAACCTCGTGCTCGCCGGCGGCGTGGCACTCAACTGCACCACCAACCAGAAGATTCGCGATGCGGGGCTATTTGACCGCGTGTGGATCCAGCCCGCCGCCGGCGACGCGGGCGGGGCGCTCGGGGCGGCGCTCGCGGCCGAGCACGTCTACTTCGACGGCCCGCGGCGGATGGAAAAAGAGGAATTCGATGCGATGCAAGGAGCGTTCCTCGGGCCCGAGTACTCGGAGCTCGACGTTGAGCGTATGGCGCGGCGTTTCGGCGCGGTCTACACGCGGGTCGCCGACGAGGCGCTGTACAAAGAGGTTGCCGCGCGCATCGCATGCGGCCAGGTGGTCGGGTGGATGCAGGGGGCGATGGAGTGGGGGCCGCGTGCGCTCGGCAACCGGAGCATCCTGGCGGACCCCCGCAGCCCCGATATGCAGAAAAAGCTCAACCTCAAAATTAAGTACCGCGAGAGCTTCCGCCCCTTTGCGCCCTCCGTGCTCGAGGAAGACGCGGCAGAGTATTTTGAGACGGCCGAGCCATCGCCTTACATGCTCTTTGTGGCGCCCGTCAAAGAGGACCGGCGCACGGAGGGTGCTCCGGCGGATGCGCCGCTCAGTGAGCGGCTCAACGCTCTGCGCTCGGACATCCCCTGCGTGACGCACCTCGACTACTCGGCGCGTCTGCAAACGGTTTCAAAAAAAACCAACCCGCGCTACTGGGCCCTTATCAACGAGTTTAAAAAACAAACCGGATACGGGCTCGTAGTCAACACGAGCTTCAACGTCCGTGGCGAGCCTATTGTCATGACCCCTGAGGACGCGTACCGGTGCTTTATGAACACCGAGATGGACTGCGTGGTAATCGGTAGCTGTATATTTGATAAGCAGGACCAGCCGTACTGGAAGCGGCAAGAACTATATGGAGAAGATTAAAAAATTTGCACTCAACGCGCTTCTCACCGCCGCGGCCGTACTCGCAGCGCTTCTTATCGCCGAGTTTGCACTGCGTGCGCTAGGGTACGGTATCCTCTTGCCGCACGAGAGCATGCCGGATGGCTACTACACCGCCAACGCGCAGGAAGGCTATGATATCGCGCCGAACTTCGCCACTTCGACCCACGGCTTTGTCGACGGGCCGTACCAGATTTGGTCCAACAATCTCGGCTGCTTCGACGAGCCGTATGCGGGACAGCAACCGTACATATACATTACGGGCGATAGCTTTGCGTGGGGGTTTGCTCCCTTCGCACAGAAGTGGGGGACTCTGCTTGAGCAGGACCTCGGCATCCGCACCGTCAAGTGCGGCGTAGCGGGCTTCGGCACCAAACAGGAACTCGCCAAGGCGACACGGCTCCTCGCGCAATTGCCTGTGCCCACAACAGTCGTCCTTTCGTATTTTGAGAACGACGATGAGGACGACGCCAACTTTCCCAATTCGCTCGTGTATCACGGCCAGCTCATCAAGAACCTCAGCGGCACGACGACCCCGTATAACGCCCTCATGGCGCGCCTACCGCAGTTTGCGCAGTGGGCGCAGGAGTATTGCATGTGGAACGAGCCCGCTCACCCCGCGCTCCAGCGCGTCAAGTGCTTTTTGCGCAACAACTCCGCACTCTATGTGTTGGCCCAAAATGGCATCAAGTCGCTCATACCGACGGCGCTCCTAAAAAAGCTCGGCATAGTCAACGAGGATGCGCCGATGGTGGCATCGTCGGCACAGAGCGACACGGCGCATCTGGAAAATCTGCTCGGGTTTAAGATTCTAGCCAAACAAAAGGGCGCTAAACTTTTTGTTGCGTTTATTCCGCCCAAGGAATTTGCGATCGCAACGAGCGGCGATCCGTACGCCGGTGTAAAAAAGTTCCTCGACCAAAACGGCATCGCATACTTCGACCCGATGTCGCAGTTCCGCACCGCGCTCGCACAGGGTGCCCAGCTCTATTGGACGCACGATCTCCACTTCAACTCCGCAGGCAACGCGCTCTTTGCGCGCGCTATCGAGGATTACCTGCAGTCCCACCCATGAGGCGCATCATCATATTCGAGCACGATGGGGGGGAGCTCGCGAACCAGTTGTGGACGTACGCGAGCGTGTGGGCCTACGCGCTTGAGCGCGGGGTCATGTGCGAAAACTGGTCGTTCTTTGAGTATGCGCACTACTTTAAAAACCTCCTGCCGGACAACGCCCTCGTCCGCTCTATTTTCTTTGACTCTTTTAAAGATTTTTCCGGCAGGCGCGCAGCAGCCCGCCCGCGCTTCTTCCGCAGGCTCTACAAACTCGCGGTGGCGCTTCCGCTGCGCGCGAGCCGCGCCGCGCTCTACTCGCGCGAGGGGCAAGGCGGGCTCTACCTGCTGCCTCCGAGCGCGCCCGCCCCGGAGACGCTGCGCGAACTCGAAAAAGGGAAGACGCTCTTTGTCGCCCAAGTGAGCGGCGGGATGTTCCGCAACCCCGCGGGGATGGAAAAGTACCGCCACCAGCTTGTGGACATGTTTGCGCCTTCTCTCCGCACCGCGGCGCGCGCCGAAGCGCTGCTGCAGCCTGCGCACGGCACGCGCGCGGTGGGCGTCCACATCCGCCAGGGCGACTACAAGGTCTTTAAGGGCGGGCGCTACCTCATCCCGCACGCGCGCGTGCGCGAGATTATGGAAGAGTACCTGCGCGAGCGCTCGCTTTCTGCGGCCGAGGTGTGCTTTATTATCTGCTCGGACGGTCTCACAGACGAGTCCGCGTTTGCGGGGCTCAACGTCAAAGTGAGCAAAGAAAGTGCGGCAGTTGACCTCTGTGCACTCTCGCGCTGCGAGGCGATACTCGGCTCTCATAGCACATTCGGCAACTTTGCCGCATGGTACGGTAATATTCCGCACATCGTCATGCAACAAGGACCGATAGACTGGCCCTACTATGCCGGCAAGGCCCGGTACTTCGAGAACAAATATTTTGAAATAATTATCCGCTAACGCACAAACAGGATGTCGACTTGTGTCATGTCGCCTGTCGAATTGTAGTTAAGGTCGAAGATGCGTGCGATGTTGAACCCGCGCTCTGCCATGAGCTCACACTTGTCCACCAGCTGACTAAATGGACACTCGAGTATGACGGCCGGTATGCGGGAAAGAAGTTTTGATGCCGCAAGGACCGGAGGCTCGGCACCGTCGAGGTCGAGCTTCAGGAGCGTGCGCTCGGGGTCTTTGATAAGCGAGTCGAGCGTGATGGGCCCGAGCGCGCCGATGACGACCGTACCGCTCCGCACTTGTTTGAGCGATTTTTCGTAGTGCGGCTGCATTTCAACAAGCGTGTAGCGGGCATCGGGGAAGGAGCGCTGCGCCATCCTCGACCAGCGGCCGTCGGAGGCGCCGCCGTCTATAATGTGGGTGGGGGCAAAGCCTTTGTCTTTGAGATAGGCGAGCGCGCCCGCCATCGTTGCGCGCCCGCTGGTGCGCTCGAGCTTGAGGCCAACCACGCCTAGAATTTTGTTTATGAAATTCTTCATACCCCCAACCTGTTCTTGAGCCAATAGAATAGCTTAATCAGCCACTCAAGCACAGTACCCCCGGGCGGCAAAACACGCGCCTGCTCCTGCCGGTAGCCCACCCCGGCGCTCAACTGCTCGCCGTGGCGGCGGAAGGCGCTCACTGCAGTTGCGATAGAGACAAGCTCCGCATGCGCCGCAAAATTGATCCAGAGTTTGTAGTCGCCCGCATAGCGCAAGCTCGCATCAAACGGCCCCGCCTTCTCCCACAGCGCGCGGCGCCAAAACACCGTCTCTTGCTCGATAAAGGGCGCGTAGCGACCGTAGATGCCGCGGCGTATCCACGCGCGTTTGTACGAGAGCGGGCGATTGCGCCTGATGACGGCGCCGTCTTCGTCGATGACAATGTTGGTGCCTTTGACCCACTCTACACCCGGGTTTGCAAATGCTGTGGCCACTGCCGCAAGTGCCCCGGGCAAGTACATGTCGTCGGAGTTGAGGTACGCAAAAATATCGCCCGTAGCGCGCGCAAAACCCTTGTTAAGTGCATCATACATACCCGCATCCTTTTCGCTGAACGCGCGCATGGTGATGTGAGGGTTTGTGTTGGCGCTCTTTAGTTCCTCCCAAATCTGCACCGTGTCGTCGGTCGAGCCCCCGTCTTGGAGAATGTACTCGATATCAAAGTCGCCTTCCTGTGCGAGCACACTTTCGATCGTCTGGCGTATGAACCGCGCGCTATTGAAGCTCGGGGTTACGATAGAGACTTTCATGGAAATAGCCTGTCCACACCCTTAAAAACTCCTCGATGTGGTGGACATATAATACAGGTAGTTATTAGGGACTCCTAAAAGGGAGAATAGAAAATGTGTCATTTGCCCAATTGAACACGTTTTCCGGTGCATCCACGGCGCCACCACACAGGTGACGGTAGCCTCTGGAGTATAAGATACAAAAAGCCTCACGATGAGGCTTTTTGTACTATTTCATTTTTCCTTTCGCGCGGAGTTCGTTCCAATGAGCGAACTTAGAGTTGTAGCCCTCGTATTCTGCGGGGCTTAGGATTTCATTGCTATGCAGTAGAGGGTTTTCTTTTCTTAGGAAGACGAGGTCTATCTTGCGCAAAGCCCCATCGGTTTGCCGATGCACCAAGTCCACGATATCGTAAATCAAAAATCCCATATCACGAAGGGTGTCCATGACTTGTTCAAGTCTCGGTATTTCTGGAGAAAAA
>JAGWLV010000021.1 GCA_028864875.1 Patescibacteria group bacterium | reverse complement strand
AAGAGCCAAATCCGGCCTAATGCGGACACGAGAATTCATAATGAAAGATCTGTATTCTTTCTCAAAAGATGCTGCTCAACACGATTTATTTTACGAGCAAGCTCAAAAGGCCTATAAAAATATCTTCAATAGAGTTGGGATTGGAGATAAGACTTATCTGACTCGCGCCTCAGGCGGCTCATTTTCTAAGTTTTCGCATGAGTTCCAGACAGTTTGCAGCGCTGGAGAAGATAACATACATGTAGCCGCAAATTTCGACATCGCCGTGAATGAAGAAATTATCAATGAAAAAGAAGCTTTTGAGGGAATTTCAATCCCAAAATCGGATTTTAAGCCTGTTAAAGCAATTGAAGTTGGTAATATCTTTACACTAGGGACACGCTTTTCCGAGGTGCTTGGTTTGACCTATAAAGATGCTGAAGGTAAAGACATACCGGTGTTCATGGGATCTTACGGGATAGGCCCTGCGCGGCTTATGGCGACCGTTGTCGAACTTATGTCAGATGACAAGGGCATTGTGTGGCCCGCGGCTGTGGCGCCCTTCCGTGTACACCTCGTTGAGCTCAGCGGCGGCGATGCCGCGGTCAAAGACGAAGCCGAAGAAGTGTACAAAGCGCTCGTCGACGCGGGCATAGAGGTGTTCTTTGACGACCGCGACGCGCGCGCCGGAGAGAAGTTTGCCGACGCCGACCTCATCGGCATCCCGCTACGCGTCGTCGTATCTGCAAAAACGCTCGCCGAAGGCAAGTTCGAGTGTACGCAGCGCGCGGGAGCGACGACCCACCTGTCCCTTACCGAACTCATCACGCAGCTCTCCCATGCCTAAGGCTTTCAAAAACCGCTTCTTTCCGCTCCTGTCAAACGACGTGGGTGTCGACTTGGGCACGGCCAACACGCTTGTCTACTTGCGCGGCAAAGGCATCGTCGTCAATGAACCCTCCGTCGTCGCGGTCAACACCAAAACAAGTCAGGTGGTCGCGGTCGGCGGGCGGGCGCGCGACATGCTCGGTCGCACGCCGGGGCACCTCTCGGCCGTGCGCCCACTGGTGGAAGGGGTGGTCTCGGACTTCGAAGCGACCCAAGAGCTCCTCGGGTACCTCATGACACGCGCGCAGGGTGTGAGCAAAAAAATGCTCGGGCCGCGTGCGGTTGTAGGCGTGCCTTCCGGCATCACGAATGTCGAGATGCGCGCGGTGCGCGACGCGACACTCAATGCCGGCGCGCGCGAGGTGCACCTGGTCGAAGAGCCGATTGCAGCGGCGCTCGGCGTGCGGATGCCGATACGTGAGGCCACAGGTTCGATGATAGTAGACATCGGCGGGGGCAATGTCGACATTGCGGTTATGAGCCTCGGCGGCGTTGTGCGTTCAAAAAATTTGCGCGCCGCAGGTGACAAGCTCAACCAGGACATCGTCGCGCACGTGCGCTCGGAATTTAAAATTTTGATAGGGGAGAAGACGGCCGAGGAGGTCAAAATTTCTATAGGAAAGGTGCTCGAGGGCGGCGGCCACCAAGAAGCGCTCGTGCGCGGGCGCGACCTCATCACCGGGCTCCCGCGCGAGGTAATACTCACCGACCAGGATGTGCGCGAGGCGATGTCCCAGACGCTCGATACGCTCATCGAGGCGGTGCGCGAGGTGCTTGAAACGACGCCGCCTGAAATCCTCTCCGACATTATGCGCTCGGGAGTTGTGCTTGTGGGCGGTGGAGCGCTCATCAAAGGGCTCGACTCGCTCCTCACCCAGTGGCTCAAGGTCCCCGTGCTTGTCGCCGACGACCCGCTCACCGCCGTGGCGCGCGGCACAGGCGTTATTTTGGAAAATTTGGAGCAGCATCGCGACGTGCTCATCGAACATGAGGAGGACCTCTAGCTTCGCCTCGGGCGCCATAGTTGTCCTCGGCGTCGGCGCCATTATTGCCCTGCTGTGGGTGGGCCGCGCGCCGCTTGGCGGCGCGCTGTGGCGCGTACTTGCACCGGTCGTCGCCCTGCGTGCCGCGGTATTCCAACCAAGTGAGGCACAACTAGAAGAAGAGCTTGCGAGCACCACCGCGGCGCTCGCCGACCGCAACGCGCTCGCACAAGAAAATAGCGAGCTCAAGCGCCTCCTGGGGCGCCAGGGCGAGCGCAAAACGATTCTTGCCGGCGTGTTGCAGTACCCTCCGCAGATCCCATACGACACGCTCATTATCGACGCAGGAAGCGACGAGGGTGTTGTGGTGGGCGACGCAGTTTCAGCCGGAGGCACCACGCTCATCGGCACTGTGTCGCAAGTGTACGGCACCACCGCGCGCGTGGCGCTCTTTTCCTCGCCGGGTTCAAGTTACGACGCACTGCTCGGCCACGCCGGGGCAACTGTGCCGCTCCCTGTTGTAGGGCAAGGGCAGGGAAGCCTCAGCGCGGAAGTGCCTGCAGGCACGCCTGTCGCAGTGGGCGATCCTATCGTTGCGCCCGGCATTGCGGGCGGCTATCTTGGCTCGGTCGCGCGCATTGAGGCGCCAGACAATTCGACATTTGAGACTCTCTACATCACCGCCCCCGCGAGCCCTTCGCTCCTGCATTTCGTGCAGGTTGTCCTGCCATGAAGTCACCTGTGTTTGTGGTAGCTTCACTTTTCTTCGTCGCGCTGGGGTGGTGGCTGCCCTTGTGGCCGCTGAGCGCCCTTGGCATTGTACTGCTCGCTGCGGGTGGAGCGTTCCCCGCTGCATTTGTGGCAGGGGTTGTGCTTGACCTCCTGTGGGGTGCACCGCCCAGTGCAGCGTGGTTTGCCTTCCCGTTTGTTGCACTCGCCGTCCTTGTTGCACTTGTGCGCCTCGCGGTGCAGGTGTTCCTGCTCGACAAGCGCCTCCCCGAGCGGGTATAACTTGAGGGATGCTGAATATATTTCGTCGACGCCCGCGCTCCCAAGATTCAGAAATTGCACCCGACGAAATTCTGCTTGACTCCTCGAACCTCCCCGAGTTCGACCAAGACCAGCTTGAAGGCCGCATTGAGCAGCCTTTGTCGCGCCGCACCCTGCTTCTCGCGGGTGTCACACTCTCGTTCCTGTCGCTTGTGCTCATTGCGCGCGCGGCCGACCTCCAGATGATCCGTGGCGGCGCATTCGCGGCTCAAGCGCGCGATAACCAACTGCTCCAAACGCCTATTTTTGCCGACCGCGGTGCCATCGTCGACCGCACGGGGGCACTTTTGGCATACAACAATCGCACGTCGGTCAACGAAGACTTCGCCGCGCGCGTGTACTCGACACTCTCCGGGCTCGGCCACGTGCTTGGGTACGTAAAGCCCCCGGCCAAGGACTCCGCAGGAGAGTACTACCGCCCTGACTTCCTGCCTGTCGGCGGTGCGGAGAAGGCCTACAATGACCTTCTTGCCGGGCACAACGGCCTCACACTCACCGAGGAAGACGCGCGCGGGCGTGTTGTCTCCCAAGCGCAGGTAGAGCCGCCTGCGACAGGGCAGAAGGTGGCTCTCTCGATTGACGCACAGGTAACCCACGGGCTCTATGAAGCTATTGCCGGGCGGGCAGAGGCGGCGCACGCGCAGGGCGGGGCGGGGGTTGTCATGGATGTGCGCACGGGCGAGATACTTGCGCTCACAAGCTACCCGGAGTACTCGCCACAAACACTCAGCGACGGCGATGCGGCGGCCATCAAAAACTACAACACAGACTCCCGTCAGCCGTTCCTTGACCGTGCACTCACCGGCCTCTATGCACCTGGCTCGATTGTCAAACCCGTGGTTGCAACCGCAGGGCTCACCGAAGGCGTCATTACGCCGCAAACACAAATTCTCTCGACCGGCTCTATCTCCATTCAAAATCCGTATGACCCCGCGCACCCCACCGTGTTTAAAGACTGGCGGGTCAACGGGCTCATGACCGTGCGCGACGCCATTGCAGTATCCTCGGACGTCTTTTTCTACGAAGTCGGGGGCGGATTCCCCGGCTCGCCCGGGCTCCACGCACAGCAAGGGCTCGGCATAAGCAAACTCGACCAATACTTCAGCATGTTCGGGTTCGGACAGGACACGGGGCTCAAAGGCTTCCCCGAACAAACAGGCAACATCCCCACTCCGCAGTGGAAGGCTGAAAATTTTCCCGACGATCCTACGTGGCGCCTCGGGGACACGTACCACACGGCGATAGGGCAGTACGGGATGCAATTGACACCGCTCCAAGCCGCACGCGAGGCGGCAGCACTCGCAAGCGGCACCTTGCTCACGCCGACACTCCTTGCCTCATCGACCCCACAGCGCGCCGCGCTCGCTGTCGACCCGCAGGCACTGCAAATCGTGCGCGAGGGCATGCGCCAGGGAGTTACAAGCGGCATTGCGACGGCCATCAACTTCCCCTTTGTACAACCCGCTGCCAAAACCGGCACCGCTCAGGTGGGTGCGCATAATGAGTACCAAAACGCATGGATGATAGGCTTTTGGCCCTATGACAATCCGAAGTACGCCTACGCGGTCGTACTCGAAAAGCTCCCAGCGGGTACGCTCATCGGCGGCTCGGCGGTGGCATCCGACTTCTTCAACTTTCTCCGCGACAACGCTCCGCAGTATCTGAACTGAATCTCATTATGCTTGACACCGGGGGCGCTTCCTATACACTGCTCTTGAAATGACCGAAGAGTTGATGTCGCAGGAAAAGTTTGAAGAGCTTACCCGCGAGCTCGACGAGTTGCGCACCACCCGCCGCAGGGAGGTTGCCGAACAGCTCGAGTACGCACGCAGTTTGGGCGACCTCTCGGAGAATGCCGAGTACCAAGAAGCGCGCGAAATGCAGGCCGCAGTCGAAGAGCGCATCGGCAAACTCGAACTCATCCTCAAAAACGCCAAGATAGTAAAAGGCGCCGCAGGCGACGGTGTCTCGATGGGCTCTGTCGTGTCGGTCCAAAAGATAGGTGCAGAAGACAAGCACAGCTACATTATCGTCGGGGCCGAAGAGGCCGACATGCTCGTGGGCAAGATTTCCTACCATTCGCCGCTCGGCAATGCGCTCATGGGCAAGAAGAAGGGTGACGAGTTTTCCTTCCACACACCCCGCGGCCTCCAAAAATACAAAATTCTTAAGGTAGAATAGGCCCATGTTTTGGGCAGACCGGCTTGCCGGGGAAATAGAAAAAAGATTCGGCACGCGCGCTGTGCGGGTGCGTGATGAAAAAACAGTCTCCGGCCGCGTGCATGTCGGCTCGATGCGCGGAGTCGCCATACACGGCGCTGTGCACGAAGCGCTCGGTGCCGGAGAGTTTGTGTGGGAGCACAATGACTTTGACCCGATGGACGACATCCCGGTGTATCTCGATCGTACAACTTTTGAACCTCACTTGGGCAAACCGCTGTGTACCATACCGAGTCCCGAACCGGGCTACAAAAGTTACGGCGAGTACTTTGCAAAAGAATTTCAGACGGTAATCGAGAATGCCGGATGGCACCCGCGCTTTGTGTGGGCGAGCGAACTCTACCGCAGCGGGAAGATGGATAGCGTCATCCGCGAGGCGCTCGAGCACGCAAACGACATCCGCCGCATCATGAAAGAGGTTTCAGGCGCCGAGCGCCAGTCAGGGTGGCTCCCCATATCTATTATCTGTCCGCAGTGCGGCAAGATGACCACGACCGATGCAACCGATTTTGACGGCACGACGGTGGCGGTTGTATGCCGCGAGAGTAAAGTTATATACACCAAGGGCTGTGCGTGGAGTGGACGTGTATCACCCTTTGGAGGAAACGGGAAACTCTATTGGAAGAGCGACTGGCCTGCCAAATGGAAAGTCTACAGGGTCAAGGTCGAGGGTGGCGGCAAAGACCACTCAACCAAAGGGGGGAGTCGCGACGTGGGCAACCATATTGCCGCAGAAGTGTTCCACTATGAGCCGCCGTTTGATATCCCATACGAATTCTTTTTGGTCGGGGGGAGAAAAATGTCCTCGAGCAAGGGGCGGGGGAGTAGCGCCAAGGAAATTGCGGAGCTTGTACCGGTTAAAATATTCCGCCTCGCGCTCCTCGGCAAGGATATAAACCAACAAATAAATTTTGACCCCGAAGGAGACACAATTCCCGTGCTCTACGACCAGTATGACAAGCTCGCACAAAATTTTTGGGCTGGCACACAAGACGATTACGCACGGCTCTTTGAGGTGATCCACCCCGCGATGCTCGGGTGGATCGGGCGCAGCAAGCGCGCGCTCCCGCGCGCGCAAGAGTTACCGCGCTTTTCGCAGGTGGCGTTTATGGTGCAGATGCCGCACATGGATATATATAAAGAATTTCCGCGTGCCAATCGCGCGGAGCTTGCGGAGCGCGCCGCGTACGCCAAGCGCTGGCTCAACGAGTACGCGCCGGAAAAGTTTGTCTTCAAGCTGCAAGAATCCATGCCGGCGGTGGAACTCTCGACTCAGCAAAAAGCGGCGCTTGCGGACCTGCGGACATTTTTTGAACAACATCCTTCCGCAACCGCAGAAGACATTCACACCAAGCTCCACCAATCCAAAGAATTTAAGGCCGTGTACCTCGCATTTTTGGGCAAAGACCACGGACCGAAAGCCGGCTGGTTTCTTGCAAGCCTTCCGCGCGACTTTGTGCTCGCGCGGCTTGCCGAAGCATCGCGCTAACAATAAACCACCCCGCGAGATGCGGGGTGGTGCGTTGTGGTCCTTGACTGTGGCCGGCTTAGGAAGCGGCTAGTCTGGGGGCAACTTTCGTCGGAGTACTGTCGGCTGCAGCACTGCGAGGGAAATCGCCGCCATTGGTTTGTGGAACGAACGTGAAGCCGTGTTTGGCATGCCACTTTGGTCCGGGGCCACGCATGTAGTGGCATTCGGGCCGGTAGCCGTCCGTTCGCACTTTGGAAAGAACTTCTCCAATTCTCTTCATCAACTCGGCCATGGGCACCTCGCAGATGGTTGGATGTTTTTTGGGCCCCGAGAGGCTCCACTTCTGTTTATAACAGACGTTCATCTGGAGTACAACTTACTGAACCGTTAATAGTGTGGACAAACGAAAAGGCGCCGCACTGTATGTGCACGGCGCCTCTTTAGCAGTCAGTCGATTGAATCAATCAACCGCTGCAAGTGGATTTTGTCCGCATGTGTCGGGCCATCAGCCTTATGCATGCGTTCGAGATAGGCGGTCGCGGTCAGTATCGCCGCGAGCGCGAGCATCAACGCAGTGAGTCGCAGTCGGCGGTGCCGACGAGCGTCCTCAATCCGTTGTTTCTTCTCCGCACCTTCCTGTCGGATGATGCGTTCCATCTCGGTCCAAAATACTTCTCTGTTGTTCATGGTCGTCTCCGTTGGCTGGAGACGCCGCCCTGCTTCCGTAAAACAAAATATACCAGCTAAAGGTTTTTGTCAAGAGGGAGAGAAGCCCTATTTCATTGGGTTTTCAGGAATTGTGTGGATATCTTAAGTTTGTAGGGTGGGATACAGTCCCGTAAACTACACTAGTAGTGGGACAAAGTGGGATATACTAAACAACGATGTTCATAGGTGAATACAAACACACGCTCGACGAGAAAAAGAGGCTGAGCCTCCCGGCGCGCTTTCGCAAAGAAGCCGGCCGCCGCGTTATCGTCACCCGTGGGCTCGATGCGTGTTTGTTTGTCTTCCCGATCCAAAGCTGGAACAAGATCGCCCGCAAGATAAGCGAGTTGCCGGTCGGCGCCTCCGACACCCGCGGTATCGCCCGCTTCATTCTCAGCGGCGCAACTGAAAGCGACGTCGACACTGCCGGACGCATTCTTATCCCCGACTTCCTCAAAGACTTTGCATCGCTCGGTACCCGCGTGGTCGTCGCGGGCACCGGCGAGCGCATCGAGATTTGGAGCGAGCGCAGCTGGGGTGAGTACACCAAGCGCATCGAGCGCGGTGCCGACAAGATGGCGCAAGCGCTAGGGGACTTGGGGATTTTATAACCGATGATGACACTTGCTATGACTTCTGTTCGTGCACAAGGTCGCTCCCGTCGAGAGGAGAGTGGCCGCGCGCATGAGCAGGAGTCAGTGCACGTGCCGGTCATGGTGCATGAAGTCATTGATGCGCTCGCTCTTCAAAAGGGACAGCTGGTGCTCGATGCAACCTATGGACAGGGCGGACATAGCGTCGCGCTCAAAAAAGCCGCGCGCATCAAACTCATCGGCCTCGACGCCGACCCTGCGATGGTAGGGCGTGCAAAAAGCGGCGTGGTCAATGCAAATTTTGCTGATCTGGCGCATGTGGCGGGCGACCTCGGCATCACACGCTTCGATCGCGCGCTCTTTGACTTGGGGTGGAACCGCGGGCAGCTCAGCGGCGGGCGCGGATTTTCCTTTATGCGTGACGAACCGCTCCTCATGAGCTACGGTGCACAGCCGCGCTCGGGGTTTTTTGCCCGCGACATTTTAAACAACTGGAGCGAAAAGGCGATTGCCGATGCGCTCTACGGCTATGGCGAGGAGCGCTACGCGCGCCCCATCGCGCGCGCGGTCGTGGAGCGCCGCGCGCTCGCGCCGATACACACCACGTTCGAACTTGTCGAAATAATCCGCGACGCGGTGCCGCGACGCTACCTCCACGGCAAAGTCCATTTTGCAACACGCACGTTCCAGGCGCTGCGTATTGCAACAAACGATGAGCTCCGTGCGCTCCACGACGGGCTCTCCTCCGCCTGGAAGCTCCTGGGGTGTGGAGGCCGGCTCGTCGTTATAACCTTCCACAGCATCGAGGATCGCGTGGTCAAACAGCTTTTAAAAACGTTTGCCGCCCACAACGGAAAGCTCCTCTACAAAAAACCCCTCGTGCCGACCCGTGCAGAAATTATCCGCAATCCCGCCTCCCGCAGCGCCAAGCTCCGGGCAATAGAGAAAGTGTGCCGATAAGAATATGAAAAGAGTATCCGCCGTAGCCCACATCGCCCCTCGCGCCATTGCACTGCTGAGCGCCGTGTGCGCGCTGTGTGTGCTCCTCTACGGCATATTTTTGCTCGAAGCTGTTGCACACACCGCAAGCCGCTCCCAAGCGCAGGCCGAGGTCCGGAGCCTCTCGCTGAAGCTCAGTCAGCTTGAAGCGCAATACCTCGCCCAAACGCAGGCCATCACACCCGAAAAAGCCAAGGTGCTCGGGTACGTCGCGCCCGCCGTCGTGAGCACTGTGTACGCGCAGGCACCGGGCCTCTCCGTGCGCGCCGGTATCTTCAGTGGAGTGAGATAGGATGATTATATGAGGAAGTACGTCGGGCGCCTAAGAGTGCTGGTGGTGCTGAGCCTGCTTGCGTGCGTCGTCATCATAGGGCGCCTCTACTTCCTCCAGATAGTCCATGGGCAGGAGTACATCCGGCGCGCTGATGCGCAGACAGTCAATCTGTACGACCCTCTCCTCAATCGCGGGAGCATCTACTTTAGCGACAAGGACGGCACACAGATACTCGCTGCCGGATTGCGCGACGTCGCATCGAGCTCCGAGCACCAGCGCTACTATCCGGGAGGCTCGCTTGCCGCGCAAGAACTCGGGTTCGTCGCCTATAACAGCGACGACGAACAAAAGGGCCGCTACGGGTTGGAGCGCTATTACGAAAGCACGCTCAGCCGGGGCGGCGAGGATCTCTATCAAAACTTTTTTGTACAGCTCTTCGGCGCCTCCGGCTCCTCTACAAGCGATTTTGAGCAGGGCGACATCATTACGACAATCGAACCTTCGGTGCAGGCCGAGCTCGAGCGCACATTGCAAGATTATGATGTGCAATGGCACCCTGCTCTTGCGGGCGGCATCATTATGGATCCGACAAACGGCGAGATAGTCGGAATGGCCGTGTCGCCTACGTTTGACCTCAATAAATTTAATGAGCAGACGGACCCCGCGATATACGCCAACCCGCTTGCCGAAGGTACGTTTGAAATGGGTTCTATTATCAAGCCGCTTACGATGGCGGCGGGCCTCGACTCGGGCTCGGTGACACCTGAGACGACGTACAACG
>JAGWLV010000020.1 GCA_028864875.1 Patescibacteria group bacterium | reverse complement strand
TATGCGGAGGTAGTCATAAATCTCGGTCACGGTTGCGACCGTCGAGCGCGGATTGTTGCTGCGCGATTTCTGATCGATAGAAATTGCAGGGCTGAGGCCCGTTATTTCCTCGACATCGGGCTTTTGCATTTGCCGCAAAAATTGCCGGGCGTATGCGGAGAGACTTTCGACATAGCGGCGCTGCCCCTCGGCAAAAATGGTGTCAAAGGCGAGGCTCGACTTCCCCGAGCCGGACAAGCCGGTAAACACCACCATCTTGTTTCTGGGGATCTTGAGCGAAATATTTTTAAGGTTGTGGGTCTTGGCCCCCTTGATGTGTATGAAGTCTTCCATAACAGGAATGGCCCCACGGCTGCTCCGAGGGGTATGCGCGAGTGATTCTATCACATTGAGTGGTACGAAAAAAGAAGAAGGCCCCGTCGCAGCAAGCTGCGAGCGGGGCCCCTTTTGGATATGGATCGGAACTTCATCAATTGAATCTGCATTGCTGCAGCTCGCGTCTGGGAGGATGCTGTGCGATGTGCGGTCAGGGACCACACGCCGTTGGCGGACGAAAGACCCAGGGGGCCTCTGTGCACCGACAACACTTGCAAGTGACATCCCTGCCTCTTGCGCCTCAAGGTTCCAAGGTCTAGTGGCCATCCTCGAAACCTTATCCGATCCTGTGACGGATCGCCCGGTTGGTCATCCTTTCTTGAGATTGCTCCCAAGCGAGGCACCGCGCAGAACGACTGTCAGAACTCCATTCTATTCCTCGGGTATATCCGCACAAGCCCGGGGGACATTTGAAAACATATGTATGTTTGCGCAATACTTTTCTCTCGAGAAATATCTCAAGACGTTCGACACATGCCGCCGCGTGTTGCACTTGCAGCGGACTTCTCCCCAGGTAATCCACAGGAGTTGTCCCCACCTACACTACTCTATTTTCCCCGGGAGCGTTTAGGCGCGGCCCTCCCCTCGCCCGAGAGCGCGTAGATTTCGTCGCGGATGAGGGCCGCGGTTTCGAAGTCGAGATTTTTGACCGCCTCGGCCATCTCGGCGCGTTTAGCAGTAATAAACTTTTTCGGATTCTTTTTGTATTCCTCTTTGTCGAGTGCGAGCATCGAGACTATCGCCTTGTCGTGCTCGGAGCGGAGTTCTTGGGTAATATCTTTGATATTTTTCTTAATCGTGGTGGGGGTGATGCTGTGTTTGATGTTGTACTCCTCTTGGAGCGCGCGGCGCCGGCGCGTCTCGCTGATGGCAAACTTCAGCGCGGGCGTCTCCTCGTCGGCATACAGGATGACGCGCCCGGCGACGTTGCGCGCCGCACGCCCGATGGTCTGGATGAGCGACGTTTCGCTGCGCAAAAAGCCCGACTTGTCCGCATCAAGAATCGCGACAAGCTCCACTTCCGGCAGGTCCAGGCCCTCGCGCAACAGGTTGACCCCTACCAAAACATCATACTCGCCGCGGCGCAGCGCGGTGAGCGTCTCTATCCGCTCGAGCGTCTCGATGTCGCTGTGGAGGTAGGCGGCTTTAAACTCGCGCTCTTTAAGAAACTCGCTCAAATCTTCGGCCATTTTTTTGGTGAGCGTCGTAATCAAGACGCGGCCCCCTTTGTGTATCGTCTGTGTCGCTTCGTCGAGGACATCTTGTACTTGGCTTTTTACCCCGCCCTTCCCCGTCACCGGCCGCACGTCAATAATCGGGTCCAGGAGTCCCGTCGGGCGCACCACCTGCTCTACAATATGGCCCCTGCTCACCTCGCGCTCGTATGCGCCGGGTGTTGCCGAGGTATAGATGACCTGGCCGATGTCGTCTTTGAACTCGTCCCACATCAAAGGGCGGTTGTCGATTGCCGAGGGCAGGCGGAAGCCGTGTTCGATGAGCGTTTGTTTGCGCGAGCGGTCCCCCTCGTACATGCCGCCTATCTGCGGCACGGTGACATGACTTTCGTCGATGACGGTCAAGAAATCCGGCGTACCGTCTTTGTTGTGGTGGAAGTAGTCGAGCAGGGTGTAGGGCGGCTGCCCCGGTGTGCGGCCGTCGAAGTGGCGGGAGTAATTTTCTATCCCGTTGCAGTAGCCTATTTCGCGGATGAGGGCCAAGTCGTGGTTGGTGCGGCGCTTAAGGCGCTCGGCTTCAAGTATTTGTCCGCGCGCTTCTAATTTTTTAAGCTGGGCCTTGAGTTCTGCGCGGATATCTTGCATTGCGCGCTCGCGCTCTGCCTCCGGAGTGACATAGTGCTTGGCCGGAAAGAGGAAGAGCGAGTTGAGTTCCTCGTGCTCGACGCGCGTGACCGCGTCGATGACCCGCAGTCGCGACACCTTTTCCCCTTCAAATTCAATCCGATAGAGCACGCGCTCGCCAGTCGGCATGATTTCAATGCTGTTTCCCACCGCGCGGAAGTGCCCCGGCGTAAGGTCGGCCGTCGTGCGCTCAAAGTACACGTTGATGAGTTCGCGGATGAGCCCCGCCCTGTCGCGCTTCTCGCCCGGCTTAATTTCCAAGTGCACTTTGCGGTACTCTTCGGGCGAGCCGAGCGCGTAAATACACGACACCGAGGCGACAATGATGACATCGCTGCGGCTTAAGAGTGCTTGGGTCGATGCGTGGCGCAAGCGGTCAATTTCTTCATTTATTTGCGCCTCTTTTTCGATATAGGTGTCGGAGTGCGGGATGTACGCCTCAGGCTGGTAGTAGTCATAGTAGGACACAAAATAGTGCACCGCATTGTCGGGGAAGAACTCGCGATACTCTTGCGCGAGTTGTGCGGCGAGCGTTTTGTTGTGCGCGATAACGAGCGTGGGTTTCTGCACCTTTTCTATGACATTCGCCACCGTAAAAGTCTTGCCCGAACCTGTGACGCCGAGTAGCGTCTGGTGGCGCGCGCCCTGCGCCAAGCCTTTTGAAAGTTCGGCTATGGCCTTGGGTTGGTCCCCCGCGGGCGTGTGCGTGTTTTTAATCTTAAACTTCATCGCCGAATCAATATAGCAAAAATATAAAAAGGCCGCTCCAACGTGGAGCGGCCTTTACGAATGAGACAGCAGTGGTCAAGCGCGATCGCTAAAAGCTTTGAACAGCATGCCCGCGATACCGCTTTCGACTTCGGGGTGGTGACACGCGCAGAACGCATGGGCGTGATTCTGAGTGAGGCCGAGCGGATCCATAACACTGCCCATGGTGCCGTCGGTGGCGACGCCGGCGGTGTTGAGCGCCTTTTCGACTTCGCCGAAGATGTGGCCCTCGGTCTTCATCGCGCGCAATTCGCCGAGCTTCATATGTTCGATTTGAAGCGGTGCCTTGAACACAACATCGCCGAGCTGCAGAAAGTGCTCCGCCACATGGTCGAGCAACTGCTTGCGAGTCATCGGCACGGTCCGTGCCAGTCCTTGCTTTTCAAGGGCTTTGACGTCTTTGGCTGTCGTCAGCTTGAAAGGTCCTTTCCGTTGCAGCATCAAGCGGACTCGCGAGATTCCGCTCTTACACCCACCATACAAAAACCCCGTTGCTTTTGCAACGGGGCTTCTGTGTGACCCTTTTAGACGTTAGTGAGCGGGCGCGACATTGAGGAGTTCGACTTCGAAGGTCAAAGTTGCATTGGGCGGAATCGGGCCGACACCTTGCGCGCCGTAGGCCATGTCGGGCGGGATGACGAGCGTGCGCTTGCCGCCCACTTTCATCCCCTGCAATCCGAGGTCCCAGCCCGGGATGACTTGTCCCGCGCCGAGGGTAAAGGTAAATGGCGCCTTGCCCACCGAGGTGTCAAAGACCGTGCCGTCTTGGAGCTTGCCTGTATAGTTGACTGTGAGCGTGTCGCCGTTTTGTGCGACAGCACCCGTGCCCACTACCTCGTCCTGGACGACGAGTCCGTTGTTGCCGGAGGTCGAGGATGCGGGAGTAATACCTGATGTCATAAGCGAGAACGGATTTGAGTATATAAAAAAGAAACCCACGACCACGACGGCTGCGCCTATGGCTATAGCCGTTTTAATTGTGCGCGACATACTATGCCAGTCTACTGCCCCTCGGAAAAGCCTGCAACGGGGTCTATCACCACCCCGCCGCCTGGGGCAAGCGCCCCCACGGCCGCCTGATTGGTGCCGTTGTACGCCACGGTGGTCGCCAAAACTCCCGTGTTGAGGATGATGAGCCCCGCCGCAACCATCGATACCACCGCCCCGCCCGCGAGCATCTCGAGCGCCTGGATGCGGTGGTGCACAAAGAAGCCGATAACAACCACGAGCGCGACGAGCGCGCCCATACCGCCGATGAGCCAGTCGCTCGTGGAGCGCGGGTTGCTCGCAATGCGCGCGAACATGCGTGAAAAGGTATTCAGCGGCTGGCTTGTTTCGGCGGCGAGCACGCGGCCCTGTTGTACCTCCGCGAGCGGCGAGCCGAAGTACTGTACGACAAACGTCGCGGGCTGCCCCTGATATGTGCCGTCAGCGACACCCACGCCGATATCGCTGTATTGAGGCTTCACAATGTTGGCGCGGTGTGTGGGCGACGCCATCCACGCATTGACAACATCTTTGCTGTCGGTAAAGCGCACGGCCAGGTTCTCTCCCGCGTACTGGTAGTTGTAGCCCACTCCCTCAATCCACGCCCACGGCACTTTGCCGTCGGGACCGACGTGGGAAAAATATCCTTTGGCGGCCATATCCTTGGCCTTGGCGGTCGCGGCAAGATCGAGGAGGCGATTTTCTTTGAGTGTCCCGACATTGTTGGATGCGCGCTGTGTGTTGGTGAGCGCAATAATGTCGCTCTGCACCACTGCCGCAAGAAACGTCGCCCCCGACTGGCGCACGACGATATCGGCAACAAAAAACCCTTCTGTCGCAAGCATCGCTGCAAGAAAGAAGAGCATCCACTCCCTGCGCAGGAGGTGCGGTTTGTACGCATTATGAGGCGAGGGCACGACAGCGTGCACGAGCCTTTTCCAAACGCTCATGCCCCCATGATACCGTACAAAACTATTGGCCTGTGCTTGCGTTTAGTGCCGCGCGTGTGAGCGTGCCCACCGTGCCGGTCGTTGGGATTATTCCGTGCGCTTTTTGATACAGGCGCACCGCGGCGGCGGTGAGCACTCCGTAGTATCCCGTCGGTGCTTTGATTTTTAGGTAACCGTCTGCGATGAGTATCTTCTGGAGCTCGGTTACATCCTGTCCGCGCGAGCCCATGGTGAGGTATCTGGTGAAGTGGTACCCCGCGGCGCCGAGCACCTGGCCCACGGTGGGCTGTGGTGTGGGCGCTGGCGCTGGCGTGCCGCCCGTGCTCCCCGGTAGAGTCGGGATGATGGATAAGACTATGCCCGTGTTGCCTATCGGGCCGCCTCCTCCGCCACCTCCGCTTTGCACGACGCGGGCCTGCACGGTAACGGTGCGTATCGTCGAGCTCGCATTGCCGCGGGAGTCTTGCGCGCTGTACGTGAGTATGTAGTCGCCCGCCGTCCCCGTGTCGACAGAACCGCTGGTCGATACAGAAACTGCGCCGTCAACGGCGTCGGTCGCCGTTGCACCCGGGTCGCTGAACGTCGAGCCGAAAGAAACGGTTGTGCTGGCCGAACCGTTGAGTGTGATGACCGGACCGGTCGTGTCGACAACACCCACCACAAAACTCGTCGATGTGGCCGAGTTGCCTGCGGCGTCTTGTGCGGTGCAGTTGACCGTCGTCGAGCCGAGCGCAAAGAGCGAACGTGTGGCCGGGGTGCAGCTTGCGGCAAAGTCGGCATCGATGTTGTCGTGCGCCGTCGGTGCAGTGTATACAACGGACACACCCGAGGAGCTCGTCGCCTCGTTATTAAAGGAGTTGGCGTGCGCATCTATCGCCGGTTTGGTCGTGTCGAGCGTAAAGGTGAGTGACGCCGAGGCCGTGTTGCCCGCCGCGTCGGTATCAGTGAGTACAAGCGTGTGACTGCCGTTTGCGGAGGGCGCGGTGTAACTCCCCGAGGGAGCGCCGCCGTCGAGCGTGTAGGTGCGGCTCGCGTCGGCATCAACCGCACTCTGGGTAATGCTCGCATTGCTCGTAATGCGGTCGCTTGCGGAGCTCCCCGTGTCGGAGCTCAGCGACACCGTCGGCGTCGTAATAGTGCGGTCGAGCGTAAAGGTGATGCTGTTTGTACCCGAGTTGCCGAGCCCGTCGACATCGGTCACTCTCACCGTGTGCACGCCGTCGCTAAGTGCGTTTGGCGTATATGTCGTCGAGGTCGCGGCACTGTCGACCTTGTAGTAGCGCGTTGCGCCGGTGGGGACGCCACTTATGGTGAGTGACGCATCCTTGGTCAGGAGGTCCGAGTTCGAGGTCCCCGTATCGTTGGTGAGGCTTATCGTCGGCGTTGTGACCGAGGTCACAAGGTTGAAGGAGGGCGAGAGTGTGTTGCTTGTATTGCCCGCAAAGTCGGCGACTTGGACGGTGCAGTTGTACGTGCCGTCGCCAGAGGTCCCGAGGGAGATGGTGTTGCTTCCCGCCGCAGTGGAGAGCGTCGCCGCCGAGCAGCTGCCGCCAACGGTGGTGGTGCCCGCTTCGCTCGAATTAAAGATATAGAACGGGCTCGTGCTCGCGGTCGGACTCGACAGGGCGGATGTCTCCGTGATGACCGGCGCAGTCTTGTCGAAGGTTACCGACGAGGAGTCCGTCGTCGTCGATGTGGTAAAGCCGGCGTTACCCGCAGGGTCGGCAAAGGAAATGCTGAAGCTCACCACCCCCTCCGGCTCAGAACCGTTAAAGAAACGGAACGCCGACCAGTCGGTGCCGCCGCTGCCGCTCGCCGATGCGGCGTTGCCGTCGATGGTGACCGTCGGAGTCGGGACCGACTCGCTCGTTGTAAACGATACCGTCACTTTGTTTCCGGTCTTGGCGTACGACGGATTGGCATTGAGCGACTGGATGTTCACCGAAGTTAGTGTGGGCGGCGTCGTGTCTATCTGAAAGTTGACCGTCTTTGTGTTGCTTTGATTCCCCGCCGCGTCGGTAAGCCAAATGTTGCAGGTGTGCGACCCTTCGGAGAGCGTCGCGAAGTCTATAAACGTCCGGACCGACGCCGCGAGCGCGGTGGTCGTAGAGGTGAAAGCGCAGTCGGAATGTACTGTGCCGTCCTCAGTTGTGGCAATTCCGACAGTCGGGGTCGTGTCGTTGGTGACATCCGGGTCGGCGGGGGTCGGAGAAAAGTCGAGTATGGGTGCCACAGTATCAAGGAGAGCTCCCGGGCCTGAAACACTATTGCTTGATGTGGTGTCATTAGCCGAACTTGTTATTGCTCCGTCGACAAGTGAGCTGCCGTTAACAGTTATAGAAAAATTGCCGCTCCCATCCGCTACACCGGTGCTGGATGCAGAATTGGTCGAGCTGTCAGTAAGGGTCACTGTGACACTGTCCCCTGCCGCATCGGCCACACCGGTGACAACGATGGCGGATTTTTCTGAAGCATTGATGAGATTGTCGGTTGCAATACTGGTTATAGAGAGTGAACCTGCCGCAAACGCCACCGGCGCAACGGTAAAAAAGGCCGTCGCAATGCCAAACCCGACGAGTGCCCTGCGAGTCATACGCAAACCATACGCTTCATATACACAGCGGTCAATGGGGGTTCAAAAATGCCCTATTATATAGACATGAAAAAGACGGCACTTCTTGTAGCACTCCTCATTGCGCCGTCGTTTGCGCTCGCCGCAGCGGACACCCAGGTGCTCGAGCTCTCCGCCAAGGCGCAGGTAGAGGGCACCTCGGTGCCGCTCGGCGTTGTTGTATCGACCGACAACCAAAATGTAATACTAAGCCCCACCAAAGCAGACGGTGCGACGCCAGTGACCTTTACGCTGTACGTCACACCCAAACCCAAGCCGCCCCCACCGCCGCCCGCCAATCAGAGTGCGGCGCCTGTGGAGTCTTCCGACAGTATTCAAAAAGGCATCGCCGGCTTCTCGCCGCAGACCGAAAACGCGGTGGGGCCGATATTCAACACCATCGACTCCGCACGCCAGGCCGCCGCCAATGCGCTCGACCAGCAGCTTGCCACAACCCGCACACGCCTCGGCCCCGACGCGGGCAAGGTGCTCGGCGCCGAGGCCGAAAACAACGCCGCCAAAGATCCCGCGGGGATGTTCTGGTACATTCTGCAGACGCTCTATTTCTACCTGCTCACCATTCTGCGCTTTATCGTCAGCTCCTCGGGCGCGTTCTACCCGCTCCTCGCAATACTCTTCCTCTTCTTTATATGGAGGGTGTTCCGCCGCTTCAGGCGCTCCGCGTACTAGCGCGCCAGTGCCAGAGTGACGTTATAAAGAGTGCCAGCGTGGTGAGCGCCGAGAGCGCACAGTACTGGCACAGCGCGTGGATGAGCCCGAGTTGGATGTAAAAAATAGCCCAGCACGAGTAGAGCACGCCCGTGCCGAAGTACGCGAGCGCGGCCAGCCGCAGCGCGCGCGAGCGCGGCTCTATGGTCAGCAACACTCCAAGTGCAAGCGCGTACACGTAGTACACGAGCCCGATGTAGCTCCACGGCACGCCGAAAAATTTTGAGTACACGCTTGTGAGCACTTGCTCGCAGCCGCTGATGGCACACGTGGGGATGAGGTTGAGGTACTGGAAGTATGCGAGATAGAGCGTGTCGCCAAGTCCGATGAGGGCGAGCGCGAGTAATATAGACGGAGTAATAAGATTTTTCTGCATATACGTAATTATATACCTCTGCGTTCTCTGTCTTCTACCTGGTCTTCGTCAAAGCCGAAGTGGTGCGCAACTTCGTGCCAAATGGTTTCGCGGATAACCATGCGCACGTCGCCCGCGTGGGCCGCTTCGTCCTCTATCGGCTTTTGATACAGTGTAATGCTGTCGGGCAAGGTTGCCCCTACCCCATACATATCCCCGCGCGCCGTGTGCGGCACGCCGCGGTACAAGCCAAGAAGAGTCTCATCGTCCTTCAATCCGTGCTCCGCGCGGGTGCGCGCGTCGGGCTCGTCCTCGACCAAAAAGTCAACGTTGTGCAGCAAGTGGTGGAACTTCTCCGGCACGGCGCGGGGGAACTCTTCTTCAACAAGTTTTTCAAACTCCTCCCTCGTCATCTTTTTTCTTCAGTAAATTTTTAAACTTGCTCTGCACTTTCTCCACCTTGGGGGCGATAATAAGCTGACAGTAGCCTGCATAGGGGTGATTTGCAAAATACTTTTGGTGATAGTCCTCGGCTTTATAAAAGCGTGCCAACGGTTCAACGGTCGTCACAATCGGCTTAATACTCCCCTTGCCCAGTACTTGTATATAGTGCTCGGACTTTTCCTTCTGCCGCAGCGTCGTATAAAAAATGACCGAGCGGTACTGCGGCCCGATGTCGTTACCTTGCCCATTGAGCTGTGTGGGATCATGACTTTGAAAAAACACTTGTAGCAATTCTTCGAGCGCAATCTCGTCCGGATTGTATTCAACTTTTGCGCCTTCTACATATGGCGTTGCTCCAGTGCACACTTCTTCGTAGCCCGGGCCTTTGCTCGTTTTATATTCCGGCCCGGCATACCCGGGCTCGACACTCACCACCCCTTTGAGCATCAAAAACACCGCTTCTGTGCACCAAAAACACCCTCCCCCAAATACTATTGTCTCTTCCATATTTATATTGTATCATTCTGAACGAAAGAAAAGGAGGCGACCATGTCTCGACTGAAAGAGGAGGCCCCGCAAGACGTTACTGAAGAAGAGTGGAGGCAGATTCTTGAAGCTGTGGGTCCGAAATTTCATAACCTTATATCTGTATTCCGCGAGGACAACAAGCCCCGATTGGTCGGTGATCTTTTCGAAAAGGACGAAGCGCTGGGACATCCCGAGAGTAAAATAAATATGATCTTGTGGCGGAAAAAGATTCCGTTCCGTCTCAGCCGTATTGGACCGAGGCCCACTGGCGTCTGGCGACCAACTCGAAAGGTTGCGATCGTGCGTTGCTAAAGACCGCTGCAGTTTGTATTGACTGCAGCGGTCTTTCTATTTTAAGTATTTTATTGTTCATACAAATCATAGTTTTTTGGGTATAATGGACTCTTCGTGGCAATTATCG
>JAGWLV010000040.1 GCA_028864875.1 Patescibacteria group bacterium | reverse complement strand
GCCCGTGTACCGCGGGTCTCCCATTCGCATAAAAAAAGCACTGCCGGTAAGTTTGTATTTTTTGTTTGTCCAGGCAACATGTCCCAACAGTTCGCGCCAAGCGGCGAGCGACATTTTCTCCGGAGACTTAATGTGTTTTTTATGCACAAATAAAATATGCCGCTTGGAGCCGCGGTATGGATTCATGTTTTCGGTCACGAGCCAGTGGGCTCCGTGGCGCACAATGGGCCGCGTGTGATACTTTAAAAAATTAGGCATGCAAAAGGGACATACGTTGTCTTTCGTGATTCGCTTAAGCACCTGCGCATACGCTGCACGACCGCCGGAGCTCTCGATATAGACGTGCCTTTTTGCCATGGAGCCACTATACAAAATAAAAAGCCCTCCTGGCTAGGAGGGCTACGGCGCATAGGGGATCTTCATGCCTGGATGAGGGTTGTACTCGTCCATCGCGAAGTGCTCGATGCGGAACTTAAACAGGTCGTCAACGCCGCGATGGAGCAAAAGCCTCGGGAATGGCCTCGGCTCACGGGCAAGGAGTTCCCGAACTTTGTCCACCTGGTTTTCATAGATGTGCGCGTCGGCAAAGCTATGGATGTAAAGTCCCGGCTGGTAGCCGGTCACCTGACACACCATCAGCAAGAGTGCTGCGTACTGCACCATGTTGTGTGGCACACCGATGGGCATATCCGCCGAGCGTTGATCCATACGCATATGGAGCTTGTCGCCGAGCAGTCTAAAGTGTAGCCACCCGTGGCATGGCGCCACGATGACTCGGCGACTCTTCCCGCGCGCGGTGTAGTAGGGTTTCCACGGCGTGATCAGATGCGTGCGCAGCGAAGGATATTTTCGTATCTGCTCGAGCAGCTGCTCGAATTGGTTGAGCGTACCCCCACCCGGTACCTCAAAGTCGTGGAATGCCGGGCCATACGAACCCGGTCCCATATCGTCCGGCCCAAATCCAATGCGCGCCCCTTGTCCACGGTACGGGCTCCAGAATGCTGGGTTAACCCCGTAAGACTCGATGTCGTCGATGGTTCTAGCGCCATTGATAAAGGCAATGATCTCGGCCACGGCGCTTCTCCACGACGGGAGGTTGCGCTCAGTGATAAGTGGTATCCCGTTGCTAAGATCAAATATCATCGGCGATAGCGTCCCAAAGCAGGTCAGGGCACCGACGCCCTGCGGGGTATCCTTTGCCAGCGTCCCATGTGAGAGAATCTCACTAAGCCGGTGATGGTACTGCCAATCCGGCGGACGCAGGTCATGCCGCTTGTAGATGTCTTCCACGTTTGTCTCCCTTTTGGACTAATCTGCCGCCATCCTACAAAGGCATCGTGATGAGGTCAAATCTATCTCACTATGTTACGCTTGTGGCATGTACGAGTTTGTTAAGCGGCAGGATGGGGAAGTGCACGAGGCCTTGGCGGGCGAGGAGGCGCGCGAGGCGCGGGGGCTCGAGCTCATCCCGAGCGAAAATTATGCAAGCCGTGCGGTGCGCGAGGCGTTGGGCTCCATACTCACCAACAAGTATGCCGAGGGCTACCCGGGCAAGCGCTACTACGGCGGCCAAACCTTTACCGATGCCGTTGAGACGCTCGCTATTGAGCGCGCCAAAAAACTTTTTGGCGCGAAGTTTGCCAATGTGCAGCCGCACAGCGGCGCTAACGCAAACATCGCGCTTTACTTCGCGCTCCTTGAGCCGGGGGACACCGTCTTGGGGATGGATCTAAGCCACGGCGGCCACCTCACCCACGGCCACCCGGTGACCTACATCACCAAGATCTTCAACT
>JAGWLV010000019.1 GCA_028864875.1 Patescibacteria group bacterium | reverse complement strand
CATGGCATCGCTTCTCAATGCCGACATGGCTGATGCGTGGCTCCACATCGTGTTCGCGGTCGTCTTCCTCGCTGTGGGCGTATGGGGCGAGAAGGGCAGCTCGATGTCCCCGGCAATGCCCTCGTCCCCGGGCTCGATGTAACGCTGTTCATACAAAACAAAAAATCCCCCCTTGGGGGATTTTTTGTTTCCTGCCTGAAAGCTTACGCTTTCGGGCGGGCGTCGGAGACCGTGAGGAGGCGACCGCCGAAGTCCTTACCATGCCACATGGCAATAGCGGCGTCGGCGCCCGCGTCGTCGGCCATCTCGACGAAGCCGAAGCCCCTCGAGCGGCCGGTCTCGCGATCGGTCACAATGGATGCGCTCGCAACTTCACCAGCTTTGGCAAAGGCGTCGCGCAATTCATCATTCGTCGTGCGGTACGGAAGTCCGCCGATGAAGAGTTTGCGTGCCATATATACGCGAAAAACACGTTGAACTGTTACATTCGCGTAAGGCGACCCTCCACGCACAGGGGTTACCAGCACAGGAGAAACTTACGTCGAACGGCGCAACTATAGCACTACTCTGCCGGCGTGGCAAACACGACGAGCCGCTTGTCAAACTCGTGTTGAGAGGCATCCCATGAACCGTCGCACGTGATGAGCACGAGTGTGGAGGGGCCCGTGGTGCTAAAAACGCTCGAGTTCGGCGCGCCGTTCAGCGCGTACTCTTCGATGTCGCTCACTTTGTAGAGGAGTGTGTGTCCCGAGGAGTCTTCTACGCTTACGTAGTCGCCGAGCTTTATTTCAGAAAGGTGCTCGAACACGCCTGCGGTCGTAAGCGCATTGTTGACGTGGCCCGCAAAGACCGCATGACCCGAGGCACCCGGCATGCTCCCCGGAGCGTACCAGGACACGTCGCCGAACTTCTTTGGCGTGTCCATGCTGCCGTCCGCTTTGGTGGCAACGGACTCAACAGGCGCATCTATGCCGAGGCTCGGCACTTTTAGGTGCGCGGGCACGAAAGCCCCTGGGTGGTTGAGCGCCACCGCGGGGCCGAAGGCGACGATGTTGGCGTTGGCGCCAAAGAATGCATGTGCGGCGCGCGAGGAGACATCGGCCGCGCCCACTGCAACCATGATGCCGCCTACGACGAGCGCCGCGAGCCGCCACCAGTGGCGGGTGTCATGAACAATGATGACGGCGCTCTTAGCCGAGGGTAACAATAGCTTTTCGTGCATAGGGGTACGCTGCGAATCCGGCCCCTATGAGGAGTACCACTGCGAACGCCCAGCCGGTTGCGGTCGTCGGCGCAAAGCCCGTGCGCGGGAGTGTGGGTGCCACGGCGTATGTCGGGTACGTACCGCTGTAGTACGGGCCTGTTGCGTTGTTGTAGTAGGGGTACGTCGTATTGTACGGGTAGGTCGTCGAGTAGGGATTGTACGAAGGGCTGGTCGTGTAGGGATTGTACGTGTAGACCGTCGGGTTGGGGATGTAGCCGTTGCCGGTTTGGACATTGACACTGCAGCTTGCAGTCTGCGACGCGTTGGTCACGGTGACAAGTTGCGCCCCCGCGTCGGAGAGTACGAGGCTGAGCGTCGGACCCGCGTTGGCGTACGTGCGGCCGCCGACCATCCAGTTGTAGGTGCCGCCGAGGCCGCCCACCGCATTGAAGGTCGCCGTCTGTCCCGCGTTGACCGTCTGGTATGCCGGCGCACAGGTGAAGGGCGGCAAGTTGTAGCCGTACGTGTAGGAGTACGGAACAGGATTGGGAGTGGAGTACGGCGATGCCGACACCGTTATGACGCACAGCTGGGTCTGGTTGGCGGAAATAGTGCCGCTACAGCCCGTCGAGTAGTTGGGGCTGAGGTAGGGCGGAATGTTAGAGAGACTCACCGAGTAAGAGCCGGTACCAAGCGTGATGCTCGTCCCCTGCTGCGAGCCGGGGAAGCTGGTAAGGCTCGGGCTCTGACCCGCGACTGCGACACTAAAGTTACCCGGCTGGTAGGTGTTGTATCCCATGCCGATGTTGCAGCCCGGACACACATACCCGCTTTGCGGATTGAGCACCTGAACATACACCTGCAAAAGGCCGGTCGTGGTGCTCTGCGCGAGTGCAACAGCCGGAGAGAGCGCAATGAGCGCCCCGATGGCAAACCCGATCAATTTAGACGTAGTCATACTTAAATAAAGCTTACAAAATAAGGCTAAAACACCCCACCCGACAGAGCTTATGCTGTCGGCACCTTACCACCAAAAAGGGGCGCGGTCAAAAGCTGCTAGAAGCCGGTCCCGACACCCTGGGATGCAAGGAACGACGGGATGAAAAACGGCAAAATAACGAGCGGCACGACAATGGCCGCGACGGTGATGATGAAGCCCCACAAAATGTACTTGCGCGTCTTGTCCGCGGCAGAAAAGGTGGCATCGAGCTTACCTTCGAGTTCGGCAAGCTTTACTTCCATTCTATCTAACTGCTCTTGCATAATAATTAGTATAGCGTAGCTGCGCGGGCAGTGTCTCGAAAAGTGCGCTCCGGGCCGCTAGGCCAAGTCTAACCCTTTTCTCAACACTACCCGCTACGCTAACTTGCAAAGTGTACCGCGGCAAAGAGCACAGCCGCGCCCACAAGCGTCATAAGTGTTGTCCAGAAGGTCGGGTGTGCGTGGTGACTCTCGGGTATGAGGTCGCTTGCGCCGATGTAGAGGAAGAAGCCGCCGAATACCGCAAGCACAAGGCCGAGGTGCGCAGTCGAAAGAGAAAAGAACGATGCCGCGGCGATACCGACGACCGGCGCGATGGCGTCTACCATGAGCCAGCGCATCGCGCGGCGATACTGACCGCCCGCGCGCACAACAACACTCACCGTGTTTATCCCGTCGGAGAAGTCGTGTGCCACCACTGCCGCGGCGACGACAAGCCCCACGGGCGCCGATACTTGGAACGCGAGCCCGATGCCGAGACCGTCGAGGAGCGAGTGGAGTGAGAGCGTCCCCGCGCGCGCGTGCGCGCGCGGGGCTCCGTGCTCTTGGGGGTGGTGGAGGAGGAGCCCGCGGTCAAGAAGCAGGTAGAGGAGAAATCCGCCCGCCGCGGCGGCAAGGATGGATGCGCCTCCGTATCCCCCGCCGAGGCTCAGCGCCTCGGGCAGGAGGTCAAAAAACGCGACCGCAATAACCGCGCCCGCACTAAACCCCAAAATGAGGTGGAGCCGGTCGCGCAGCGAGAGCGCCAAGGCGCCACCGAGCATGGTGGCGCCAAAGGTACCGAGAGCAATTATAGGCAGCAACATTTAGTGAACTTCGGCCGTCGACGTGGCGTGGAGTTCTGCTTTTTCTTTACCCCTGATGTTGAGCGCTTTGAGGATTACTTCGACGTCTTTGCGCGCGGCGACAAAGTCTTGCTGTGCCACGCGCAGGTCGGCGCGCGCAGTCTTGAGCGCGATTTGATTGCTCTCAAAGACCATGTTGTCGCCGTTGTCGGGCCTGAGGCTCGCGGTGAGCGTCACGGCGGCAGCCGCTTGTGTACGAGCGTCGGCAATCTTGGCCTGCATGTCGGAGAGTGCGCCGGTAACACTCGTGTTGGTCGAGGTTGCGGCACGGTTTTGCAGCTTGGTGTAGAGCGTCGTCATCGAGTCGGCGACGGTGTTGACCCTGCTTGCAGAGGCGGCGATGGCGGCCTGCGGCATCACAAGCGCAAAGATGCGGTAGTTGCGGGTTATAGATTGTACGTCGGCCTTCAGCGTCGTCGTCGAGGAGTCGGCGGCAATTTTGGCCTTGAGGTCGGTGAGCGCCTGGATTTGCGTGTTGATGGTCGCGGTGATGTTTGCCTTGGCCGTTGCGTCGACGCGCGGTGCGTCGTTGATGCGATTGATCTCTTTGTTGAGTCCTGCGATGCGGCGGTCGATTTCTTTGTTGGCGCGGTCTTTGGCATTGGCCTCCGACTTTGCTTCAGCATGTGCCCTTATATCAGCGCGCGCGGCGGCGGTGCTAGAGGCGTGGTCTGTAATATCGATGCGTGCGGTCGCATAAACGCCGAGGCCTTCGGCGAGGGCAAGCGCCGGGGCGAGGAACCCGAGCACAACGAGGAGCGAGGCAAGGAATGAGAGAGGTTTGGTCATCGTGTACAACTAAAATTATTAATATGACTGCTGTACGGGCTGATCATTAAAGCTCGAGTCCACCGAGCCCTGGTCCTGCGAGAGCCCTTGCATTTGGGTGTCTATGGCCGCAGTGTCCTGCACGATCGCGCCGTTGGTGGTGTCCTGGGGGTTGCTCATTTGGGTTGCCGCCGAGGGAGAGGCCTGCATCGAAGAGGGCCACCACCCGGCGTACCACGCAACTCCGGCCGCCACTGCGGCGATGACGATAATCCCGGTAATCCATTTCATGGCTGACATGTATGAAAGTGTAAATCGATAATACCTACTAGTATGCCGCGCCCGCAGGAGTTGTCGAGCCCGCAGGTGTGGAGGTGGCCGTGGTGGCGGACATGGGGCTAAAAACCGCTGTGTCCTCGGGGACCGTTCCGACGGGGAGTCCGCGGTTGAGCTCTATGAGCGTCACTACAAGAACGGCCCCTGCCACAGCTGCGACCACAAGCCCCGCCCACAGTGTATTGAGCCCCTGAGTCATATGTAGTCTCTGATGACGGCGGGGGTTCACGAACATTTCTTTACTTCCTCCTATTTATCTTGCGGAGTAAAGCTTAGGCTCACCGAGTTGGTACAGTAGCGCGCGCCCGTGTGTGTGGGACCGCCCAAAAAGAGGTGGCCGAGGTGGCTCTTGCAGCGGGAGCACACAACCTCGACACGGCGCATGCCATGGGTGTCGTCGGGGACAAGCTCGACCGCGCCGGGGAGTGCCTTGTCAAACGACGGCCAGCCGGTGCCGGAGTCGAACTTGGTGCCGGATGCAAAGAGTTGCTGCCCGCACGCGGCGCACGAGTACATCCCTTCTCTTTTTTCTTTAAGCAGTGCTCCGGAGAAAGGTGCTTCGGTCCTCTTTTCTCGCAGCACGGCGTACTGCTCGGGTGTGAGTGTTTGTTTAAACTCCTCTTCAGTCACGCCCCCATTGTAACAAAACTACCATCGTAGGAGCGCAGTGGAGTGCCTTTGGAACGCTAGCAGCAAAGGTTTAGTGGAAAAGGCACTCCGCAAGCGACCTAGATGTGTTCGTAGCCGCTGAGAGGCACCACGTCGCTGGGGGCCGCTGTTTGTTGCGGGATGACGCACAGTACTTTGCCCGCAATTTTGAAGTCGCTGCGCAAGATGATGGGTTTGTACTTGGGGTCTTTGTTTTCGGGCCACAGGACGGTGGCGTCGGCGCGGCGCTCGAGGCGCTTGACCGTAATCATGTCGCCGACAATCGCCGCTACGCGGTCGCCGGTCTCGGCCTTTTCTGTAAAGCGGATGAGCACATAGTCGCCGCTGTGTATGCCCGCGTCGAGCATCGAGTCTCCCACCGCCCGCACCGCGACGATGTCCTCGCCCGGCGCCAAGTCGGGGTCGACTTCCAAATATTCATCATGCTCTTCTTGCGCAAAGACGGAGAGGTCGTCGCAGCCCACGTTGCCCACAACCGGCACCATAATCGTATGCGGGGTCGAGCCGTCGATAAGCTCGATGTTGCGCCGCGCGTGCTTGCGCCGCGCGATGTAGCCCTTCATTTCCAACGACTCAAGATACTGGGTCACCGTGCGCAGAGACTTAAACCCCAAATTCATCCGCAGCTCGTCGAGTGTCGGCGGCTCGCCGCGCGCGCCGATGTAGAGGCGGATGTTGTCGAGGACGCGCTTTTGTTTGTGGGTCAGAGGCCGTGCGGGGCTCATATACGCAACTGTAGCACAAGTACTCCCCTAAGACACACAACATACACAAATTTCTGTGGATATCTAGATATCTACTTGAGACGCTTGGGAATCTTGCCCTCGCTTGACCCCTTTTTCTTTTTGGTAGCGCGGTTTTTCTTATTTTTGACTACGGGCTCAAGGCGCGCCGCTATAAACCGGCTGCGTCCGCTCTTGAGTGTGCGATCTTTTTTGGCCTTATCCATATTAGGGCTTGACGACAAACCACGCCCCGCCGATCCCCTGCCCCAGGGTGTCGCCGGGTTTTTGGTCGCCCTTCCAAAAGTAGAGCGGCATCGAATTGTACGTCACTTGGATGGAGCCGTCGGCGCGCGTTATGGTGCCAACACCTTTGATGTCGGCGGGCACGTGCACAGCATCGACGCTCGGCACGATGTAGGGCGGCCAGTTGGCGGCGCATGCGCCGGTGCAGGTGGAGTGGTTGGGCGTGTCTTTGCTGTACGTGTAGACGGTAAAGCCGTTGTACGCGGAGAGATAGGAACCGAGCGTCGGGCTCACGTTAAAGCCCAAGATGAGATTCTGCGAGACTGGGGTCTGATCGCCGCTTGGTTGTGTGGCCGCAGCGGCGGTCGTGCTCGCCGCCCCGTCGGTGCACGTCCCGTCGCGAAAGAGCGCCCATTCCTCGCACTTCCTGCCGTCGGGCAAGTGGCAGATGCCGACCGCGCCCTCGGCAGTGTCCTTGATTTCAAGCTGGCCGCCGAGCGTTGTGACACAGTTGACCGAGGCGGGGTTGGCAATCTGCGCATTCTGCGCGGGCGCGGCACTGCGGCTCATCCACCACCACGCGCCGCCCGCAACTGCGAGTACGACTATGACAACTACAGCAAGCGTTGTTTTGTTCATATTAATTTTTATTGAACGGACTTAAAGTTGAGCACACCGCCGCGCTCGAGGTAGATGAGTTGCAACTCCTCCGGTGTGAGTTTGGTAATTTTGAAGTCCAAGAATTCCGCCTGGCTCCCCTGCATCTTCATCTGCAAGTACACCTGGTTGTCGACAAGGGGGAAGCTGACCGTCGCGGGCGCATCGGCCTTCAAAAACGCCTTCCATGTGCCGCTCGTCACCGCCTTGCCGTCGTAGTAGTCGACAGCGGTGCCGTCACCTTTAAACTCGCGGACGTACTTAGGGTCGTCGGTCGACTGCCACTTTCCGACGATGCTCTCGCTCACCACCTGCTCGGCGCTCGGCTGGGAGCCCGGGGGCTGCACGCCGCCGCCCTCGCCCGCATCGCCCCAATTAAAGGGCGCGTTGTTTTGGTCGGGCACCGGGTTACACGTCGTTGTGGTGGAGCCGACAGAAAGTGTGACATCCTCGCCCGCGCCGACGAATACTATTTTTTGTCCGGTAGCGCTTGTACCCTCAAAGCGCGCGCCCGCAGTCGAGCTTGCGGCTTTGAGTGTGGCGTCGCCGGTCCACATCCCCTGCGAGCCTGCAGAAAGAGTAATCTGCGCGACGTCCGCATTCGGCGTCATGGTAAATTGCGCGCCGTTTGCACACGTGTACGGGTATGTACCCATGTTTTGAGCCTGGTTGTACTCGCGGAGCTCACTTTTGTGCGAAGTGTAGTACCACGCGCCGCCGCCTACAAGCACCGCGAGCACTGCGACTGAAATCCATCCCGTTTTGGTCATACAAAAAATATTAACCGAGTATGCGGGAAGTATAGCGCTACTTGAGCAACTCAACCACCTGCGCGTCCGACACCTGCTCAAACTCCCGGTAGTAGGCTCCGACCGCGCCGCGGAAGTCCTCGGGGGCCTCGAGCGACACGACCTCGACCCCCTCGTCCTCGATCTGCCGCTTGAGCGCCGCGGGGAGGACAGGCACTGCAGCGATGAGGCGCACGGGCTCTTGCGAGCGCGCACGCTTGAGCGCCAGACGGAGTGTGAGCCCGGTCGCGGCGCCGTCGTCGACGATGATGACCGTCTTACTGCGCAACTCCGGGGAGGGCCGCGCGCCGCGGTAGGCTTGCATGCGGCGCGCGGCCTCGGCGCGCTCCTTTTCTACTTCTGCGGCGAGCCACATGCGGTCGACGGCGCGCGCCTCACTCTCGTTGCACAAGAGCGTACCCGCTTCGTCAACCGCGCACAGCGCGTACTCCGGGTCGCCCGGGTGCCCCACTTTGCGCACCGCAATGATGCCAAGCGGCGCGCCGAGCGCTTTGGCGATGTGCGCGCCCACGGGCACGCCCCCGCGCGGGAGTGCAAGCACCACCGCACTCTCCACCCCGCGCTCTGCGAGCGCCTTGGCGAGCCACGCGCCTGCGTCGTCTCTATCGCGGAACATGACGCCATTGTAGCAGTATGCACACAAAACGCCCCCGGCTTATACAAGTGGGGGCGTTTTGCAAACCGGGTTTAGACCAGTTTAGTCGATGCGGAAGAAGTGACCCAGGTGCTTGAGACCGTTGCCTATCATCGCAATGAGCGACGCGGCAAAGGTGTCACCCTGCGTAGTCGACGTTGCAGTCGTGGTGCCTACCGCAAAGACGCGGTCGCCCACCGCAATGGCCGGAGAGGTTGTGGCGCTACCCTCCGCCTTAAAGACCGTGGAGGAGTTGGTGGTGATGGTCTCCGTTGCGTCCTTGCCCACCGGGTCGATAGTAATGGTCGAACCGTTGATAGCGGTCACCGTGCCCACTGCAACGTGGGAGCGGAAGTCGGCATTCGCACGCTCGATCGAGGAAGCCTCAACCGTACCGTGGTCGCCGTCGTTATCATCGTCGCCATTAATATCACCGTCGCCGTGCGCGCGGACACCAAGGATTTGTCCGAGGTGGAGGCCCGCATTGACGTCAGCATTCTCGCCGATGTGGAGGCCATTGTCGTCCCCGCCGTCATGTGCAAGCGCCGCCGCCGGAGCACCCACGAGAAGCGCCGCCGAGAGGGCACCGATTAGAAGTTTGGTCTTCATAAGATTTTTATATAAGAGCTTGTAACCAGTCCCCGCTTGCACGGGGACTGATACTTATGACGACCACACACGGACTATCTTTCAGGCATCACAAATAATAAAAGCGGCCCCTCATCGGGGCCGCTCTGTATGTATTGCTATGCCTGCGGCTGCACCTCGGCGGGGGTGTCTGCAACAGGTGATGCGTTTGGCTTTCGGTACTGAATATACAAAACCCTTAGCGCCACAAGACTACGCCGCCCCAGAGGGACAACACAATGTACGATGCTCCCCATCTTTATGTCCTTGTGATAAATTTCCGGCACCATCCGGTTCTGGACCTTGATCGTGTCGCCTTCGAGACTCTTGATTTTGAAGCGCTCGCCCCCGACATCGATTTCGACAATAGTGCCCGCAAAGGGCTCGTTGCTTGGCGGCCTTACCGAAAACACTTCCATTGCGAGGAAGCTGCTCTCCTCGCTGCGCTCGGGTTGGGGCCTAGCCGTGCACTCGATAGTAGATTGCAGGTAAATAGTCGGCCACCACTTCCCGAGTGTCAGGAGTTGGCCGTCGATGTAGATTGCCTCGCCTGCCCGCGCGCGGATCATCGCATACTTCCCCGCCTTGAAGCGGAAGACAATACCGACGTACCGTCTGCCCGGGTCGACAGGGCCGGTTTGTACCGGAGTAATTCGTAGCGGCGGTGTGACGAGCTTGCTTGTGACACCGGCAAGCTCATCGCGCGCGGGCCGCCGCTTGGCGGTGAGCCCTCTGTTTGCCCATGAGAAACCTCCTTCTATTTCAGCCGTTGTCGACTCTAGCATACATTTGTTATGGTTAGAAAGGCTGATCGGTTTGGGAGAAGACACATGCGACACTTACACGCACCGCAGTTCGGGCGCTCGTCGCGCCCCGCACCCGCACATGGCTACAGCTCGTTCGAGGGCACACGTTTTGTGGGCTACATCGAACCGCTGCCAAAAAAACACCGCGAGCGCGGATTCGCGTTTGTGACGGCGCTGTCCATCAAGCAGACTGAAGGGGCGCCTGTCGCGCTCCCGGAGCGCGACATCATGGTCCGCATGTCCGAAAACCGCCAACTTGGGAAGGGCGGCACTATGCGCACCAAGGTGTGGGTCGCCTTCCGCCTGCGGGAGAATACCGCCACAAAACTCGGTATCGAAATCTACGATGCCGAAATTGTCGATATGCAAGTCTTCGCCGCACACTAGGCACACACGACAAACCGCGCGACCATGACAGGTCGCGCGGTTTTTGTATACGTTAGTTTTCAGTGTGCGAGGCCGACTACGCTCTGCGCAAAGTGGAGGACGAGCTCAAGTATCGAAATAAAAAAGTTGA
>JAGWLV010000018.1 GCA_028864875.1 Patescibacteria group bacterium | reverse complement strand
AAAAACCCGCTTCTTGAGAAGCGGGTTTTTGTTCATGTGTCTGATTTAGTTGCCGGAGGCCTCCAAAGAGGAGTTCACCCCATCACCGGTGCCCGCGGGAGCTTTGCAAGCCACTGCGGCCGTGCGGTAGGCGGACCATGCCGCGTTTCGAGAACTCTGCCATGCACCACGGGCCGACTTTATTGAGGCGTTGAAGGCAGACCATGCTGTCTTCACGGCAGCACCGACCGCCTTCAGGGTCGTCCCGGTATATGCGTGTTGAAGTGCGGTAGCACGAGCAGCATATGCCGCGTTGGTTGCAGCGGCAAAGGTCGTCATTGCCGCGTCGATAGATTGCTCACGGGCATTCACTGCCGCTCCCACACAGGCGATTTTACTTGCCGTTGCAGAAGTCGTCGTTGTGTTTTGTGCAAACACAGGCATTGTTACGGACGCGAAAAGACCCACAGACACCAGAGCCAAAGCAGTTTTCTTTAACATAGAAGTTCTTTTTAATTACTGATTATTAATACAAAATATAGTATAAGCGATCCTATTGTTCTGCCAAGTCTGCTTGAATCACTTCCGGGGGAGTTTGGTCCATCTTAGTGAGAGTGAGGTAGATGACGAGGACCAAAATCGCGCCAAGGAAGATAAAACTTGTGATAGTCGTCCCCAGACCAAGACCGCCGTCGCTTTGTGCTTGCGAGAGATAATCGCCAATGGATGCTCCGAGCGGGCGGGTGAGTATATACGCAAGCCAAAAGGCAAGCACGGCATTGCGAGTCAGATGCCGGTGCCGAGAACCCAGGTGCCACTTCATTGTGTAGTGAGCCAATGTCACAATGGCAATGAACCCAGCAAATATACCCACTGAGGTTAAATAGCCGAGGTCAAACTTTTCTGCGCTAAGGTCACCTGCAGACGTACCGAGAGCAAAAGTAAAAAGGATGGCAAGCCAGTAGAATGCCTCGCGCCCAGTCGTTACAATACTGTGGATGGAGACGGTCTTTTCCACCCAATACCAAACCGCAAAGACCAATGCCAAAACAATAGAGAACATCACAGTCGTTGTTTCGAGAGATACACCAAAGTTGTCCGTAAGGTTGTCGGTAATAAGTGTGCCGACGACACTGATGAGCACTACCGCCAGCCAATAAATCCAGGGTGTATATTTGCGCGTCCAAAACTGGTAGGCGAGGGCGATAATAAGCAAAACACTCATGACGACGCTCGTCATACCAAGGCCGAAGTTCAGAGTTGTATTCAAATAATCTGCCGCCGTCTCTCCAACGGTCGTACACAGCGCTTTGATTATCCAGAAATAGATCGTGACTTCTGGAACCTTGTTAAGCATTTGGCGCGCGAATGATTGCACCATGTAGCGATTATAACACTATGGGCTCTACCACTCGCCGAGCCGGAACGAGTATTTTTTATACAAGATTGAATCTATGCTGTAGTAGCGCCACGATTTGCCGAGCCACAGCGTGAGGTGGAGTAAAAAATAGATAATGGCGGCGCCGATGTCCGTAGAGCCCGCCACATACGGGCCGCCGAAGCCTTCGGCGGTCGACCAAATGACGAGCGACATGGCTATGCCCCCAAGGTGGGCACCTTTGGTGAATAGTCCGAATATGAGCCCGAGGGCTATGGCGGTCTCGCCGAGCGCGACGATGACAGCAAACATATGCGGATTTATCGATACGCTCTGTATCCAGAGACTAATCCAGTCTTGGACAAGCGCCGGTTGGCCTTGCACCCCATGCGTAAGATATTGAGTGAAGTTATCAATGAATGTCGGCTGCCACTTAAAGTACGCATCGACGGCCCACACGCACCCAAACACGATGCGGAGAACAGAAAACGCCCGATCTTCCCGTGATCTCATGCTCTGATTATACTCTCTGCTCCGCGGGCAGGATTCGAACCTGCGACCAACTCCTTAACAGGGAGCTGCTCTACCAGCTGAGCTACCGCGGAATAATGTTATTTACTTTAAGCCAGCGTCGCCCCGCTGCTGACTTTAAGTATTTTTCTCGAGCTCTGGCTTGCCCGAGTATCTCAAACTTTTCTTGGTACACGACCCGCCAGGGGCGATGCCGGCGAGTAAAAACATTTTTTCCGCTGTTGTGCTCCCTTAACCTTAATTCCATATCTAGTGTACTACCAACGTATGTAATCTCGTTGATTGTACTCCTTAGGATATAAACAAAGGCCATGCTGAGCTACCCGCCTCGACTCGCTCGTCTTCGGCGAGGCGGGCCGCGGAATAGGCAGATTATACCGATTTACAGGGTTTTTTCTAGATTAGACTTACTGGCACTCGAGGCGGGCGTTGAGCGTGATGCCGTTGTTGCACGTGCATGCGTCATCTTTGTACTGTGCGGCGAAGTGCCGGCAGTCGACGACTGCAGAGCCCCGGTCGAGAGTCGTCGTTGCGGCGCCGACGGCACCATTAGTTTCGTACACACAGCTCGCGGAGTCTATCCGCACGACTTTTTTGCCGTCCGGGCACGGGTTAACTTTCCAAATAAACGTCGCGCGCGTCGCCGCCCAGTTTGCATACCCGCCGTACGCCCCTTCAGCCACGTAGCACTGTTTGGTTCCGCCATACTGCGGACAAGCTTGCGGCTGCCGCCAGGTCACGAGGACCGTTCCTGTTGCCGCTGTTTGTTGCTGCTCTTGCTGAACTGCGGGCTGCTCAAGAGTCGGCGCCTGCGAGTGGCGTGGGTAGAAGAGGAGCACACCGGCCGCGACAATAATTATGGCGAGCACTATGAGTGAATACTTCATGCCGAAAGTATACCCCGTACCGGAGATGGGCAAAAGGGTTGCAATCGCCCCTGCGGGCGGGTATGGTGCGGAAGGCTGACAGAATAAGGAGGGCACAAATGCTCGCAAAAACCACACTCATTACCCGGCGGACCTTAATTCTGGGTGCCGGTGTTTTGGCTTTCACTTCCGGAGCGGCACACAGTGAGTGGCCGAGCGGATTCGTCGTTCCTCCGTCGGAAGAGGTCGCGGACTTCAAAGACCTGCCTCGGGGCAAAGCTCCCGGCGACTTCAACTTTGATCATGCCGAGCACCATGCTGACTATCAAACAGTGTTTGGCAGCCACTGCGGCTGCGGCGATGGCGAGTGCCGCGTCACAGTATGGCGCAAGACCACGCTCGGGAGCCCCAAAGGCTTTGATGTCGTTGTCGAGCGGCGGTGGTGGCCTCTACCGGCCAATGTGTGGATGCCGGACCCCGAGAATGTCGAAGTACCTCTTGGGCTCCGGCTCGACCGCGCACACGTATGTGCGTACTCGACGGACGGGTATACGATGTACCCGTATCCGCTCATCCGGTGCGCCATCATCAACGAATGGAAGGCATAAGATGCCAATCCAAACGCCGTCTCCACCGGAGGCGGCGTTTTGCTACAATAGGTGGACGATGAACTACAACATCAAAGGGACCCACATTGACGTGCACGGAGAGTTGCGCAGCTATGTCGAACGCGCGCTCGTCCACGCAGATAAGTTTCTTGCGGGCGACCCGTCCGCGCACACGGACGTTGAGCTGCGCTACGAGAGCGTACGCGACGGCGAGCGCTACTGCGCGGAATTTACGCTTGAGTGCCGTGGCGGCGTGCATCGCGCCGTAGCATGGGGAGAGAGTATGCACGCTGCAATCGACTTGGCCACGGCCGAACTTGTTGCCGAACTGCGCAAAAATAAAAATAAGCGTCTGGCGGGCCTCCGGCGCACTGCACTGAGGGTCAAGGAGTATCTGCGCGGCTGGCGCCGCACACCCTAATCTTTTTTATTCTGCCGCCCGCGCACGTAGTCGGCGTAGGGCATTTCTTTTTTCCCTTCGGGCAACACTGTTTCTATAACGAGCGCGCCATCCCTCCACGACGCACCGGTTATAATGATGCGCCTCTTCCCGTCAAAAAAGTGTGCGCGCGGGTCCCGGTCGAACGCCCGGATTTTTAAGAACGCCTCGCGCGGCTTGGCCACGTCGACAAGCGCGTCGTCATCTTCAAATTTTGGGGTGTATGTTGCGTGGGTTGCATCCTGCGGCTCGGGGACAACATCGCCCGCAAGCCACGCAGGCAGAATTTCTTTAAGCATGTTGACCCCTTCGACAAAAAGCATCTGGCTCAGCACCAGCCCTTTGGGCGGCCAGTCTTCGGGCACGATTTCAATGCGCGCTTGTGCGATGACTGGACCCGCGTCCATCTTTTCTTCCATGAGCATGAGCGAGACGCCGACCTCGCGCTCGTCCGCGAGGATTGCGGAGACATACGGCGAGGGCCCGCGGAACTTCGGGAGGAGCGAGGGGTGGATGTTGATGCAGCCGCGGCGAGGGAGCGTCAAAATTTCTTTTGGGAGCATCTTGCCGTAGCTTGCAACGAGAAAAAAGTCCCACTGCGTGTTGTAGAACTCGGGAGGGAAGTTCGCCGTCTTGCGGTCCACGATGAGCGCGGGGTGGAGGCCGACGCGCTCAAGCTGCCCGAGCGCAAAGCGCGAGTCTACCGATGTCCCGAAGAAGGCGAATAGGGGCCGCGCCTTAGACATAGTAGTTAGACGCCATATTTTTTATTGAGCTTTGCGCGCGCACCCGTAAGTTCGTCGTCCTCCTCGAGCTTGAGCACTTTGTCGGTGTAGAGGATGCCGTTGAGGTGGTCGACTTCATGTTGGAAGATGTGTCCAAGGAGCGCCGCCCCGTGATAGGTAAACTCTTTCCCAAACTCGTCAAGTGCTTTGATAGTCGCTTTTTCGTGTCGCAGTACGGTGCCGTACTTGCCGCGCACCGAGAGACACCCTTCGGACATCTCGACCTTTTTGCGCGAAAGGCGGATGATTTCTGGGTTGATAAACACCATATCCTCCGGCGCAGTGCCCGCTCCGCTCCTCGTTGTTTGCTTCGCGTCCGCACTGCGGGGCTCCGCGGGCACTGCGCCCCCGTCCTCTTCGGCAAAAACTTTCCCCGCGATGACAAACATGCGCACGCTCTGCCCCAACTGCGGGGCGGCGAGCGCGACACCGTACTCCTCGCGCGCGAGTGCGCGCCTCATTGTTGCAATAAGTTTTTGGATTTTGGGCGAGGCGATGTCCTTGCGGGGCACCGCCACGGCGTGCGCCCGCAACACGGGGTCGCCTGACTGTACGATGGGGTCCATACGTCCACTATACGACATCGCCGTATACTAACCGTATGGAACATATCGGCAAGCGCATGGAACGGGAGAAGGACAAGGACAAGCGCACCGAGCGCGGCGAACTGATGCGCTTTTTTATGCAAAAGCTCAACCGCACCCGCGCGCGCGACGGCTTGCCCGCACTCACCATGGCGCGGATGGGGCGCGTGCTCATTGCTATCCCGACCCGGGACCTCTACTACCTCAAAAGTATTTGCGAGGACGCCGAGCGCCGCAGCGACAAGGGATGGGACGCCTTTTCAAAAAAATTTTGGTGGGAGGTCAATCCCAAAAAACACCAGAAAGAGTAGATTTGTTCGCACAGGCTGTGGGCAGTAGTATAGGGGTGCCATGTCATTTTTTTCCCCCAAGCTCGGCATCGATCTCGGCACCTCAAACACGCTCGTCTTTACCCCCGGGCGCGGCATCGTGGTCAACGAGCCCTCGGTCGTCGCTATCTCCGAGTCCGACAAGCGTATTTTGGCCGTCGGGGCGGAGGCCAAGGAGATGATAGGCCGCACGCCCGGCGAGATTATCGCGTACCGTCCGCTGCGCGACGGCGTTATCGCCGACTACCGCGTCACCCAGGCGATGCTGCGCTACTTCATCCGCAAGGCGATGGGACGCTTCCAATTTTTTAAACCAGAAGTGATGGTGTCGGTGCCGACGGGTGTGACAAGTACCGAGCGCCGCGCGGTCGTCGAGGCGGCCATCCGCGCCGGCGCGCGCAGCGCCTATGTGGTCAAAGAGTCCGTGCTCGCGGCCATAGGCGCGGGCATCCCCATTCAAGAAGCGCGGGGACACATGGTGGTCGACTTGGGCGCGGGCACTGCGGACGTCGCGGTGATAAGCCTCGGTGGCATCGTCGCCTCGACCTCTATCAAGTGTGCCGGCGACAGGCTCGACCGGGCGATAGCCGATTATATAAAGAAGACGTATAACCTGGCGATAGGCGACAAAACCGCCGAAGACGTCAAAATTTCCATAGGTTCCGCGGTGCCGGTGCAAGAAGAGCTCACGATGGCGGTGCGCGGGCGCGACTTTATAACCGGGCTTCCGCGCACGGTCGACATAAAGACCAACGATATTGTAAAAGCCTGCGGCAAGGAGCTGCGCGAAATAATCAAAGCGATACGCGACGTGCTGCAGGAGACTCCGCCCGAGCTTGCTGCAGACATCATCGACAACGGCATCGTGATGACCGGCGGCACCGCGCAGCTGCGCCACTTTCCGGAGCTCGTGCTGCGGCGCACGGGAGTCAAAGCGCGCGTGGCAGACGACGCGCTCTACTGTGTTGCCAAGGGCACAGGCATCGCGCTCGACCACCTCGAGACGTACAAAAAGGCCGTCATCGCCAAACGCTAGCGATAACGGCCTTTGTCGAAGTAGCCGGCCATCGCATTGCCGGCGAGCCAGAAGAACCGAGGCATCGGAGACCTCTCGTGTGTTTAATGCAGCCTTGGTATTCTTATCACATGCACCACGCGTACGTCTACGAGGGGCCGCTGAATATGCTTCAGGCACTTGCCCGTGACGCCCGCGCGCGCATGGGGTTTGAAGGGGAGCACAGCCCCAACGTGCTTGTGGAAGAGATAGAAAAGTTCGGCATCGATGATGCACACGAGCTGCGCGCGCGGGCCGGGTTGCGGACGGCGCGCGCTCTTTTTGTACTCGGTGTATCGTCTATCACAAGCGAGGCTCAACAAGCACTACTTAAGCTTTTCGAAGAGCCTCAAAAGGGCGTTGTGTTCGTACTCCTCGTTCCCCACGGGACGCTTGTGCCCACATTGCGCAGCCGCATGCTGGCATACCCCACACACATTGAAGACGCGAGCACGGCGGGCGTGCTCGCCAAAAAGTTTTTAAGCTCGAGCGCACAAGCTCGCAGCGATATAGTCGCGGAGCTTTTGGAAGACGAAGGGGGAGAGAAAGAGCGGGTGCGCGAACTGCTCACGGGGCTCGAAGGTATTCTGACCACGCATATGCGCGACACAAAGGTGCGCTCGGCACTGGAGGACATCGCCCGCGTGCGCGGGTACATTGCCGACCGCTCCGCGTCGCTGAAGATGCTCCTCGAGCACCTCGCGCTTGCTCTCCCGACCATATGACGCCAAAAAAATTGAAGGAACGAAAAGCCCGTGCGGCAAAGCTCGACCGCGCGCTCAAAAAACTGTTTTCTCACGCACGGATTGAACTCAACTACAAAAATCCGTGGCAGCTTTTGGTCGCCGTGCAACTCTCCGCCCAGTGCACCGACAAAATGGTTAACAAAATTACGGCAAAGTTGTTCAAGAAGTACAAGACGCTCGATGACTACGTGCGCGCAAACCCGCGGAAGTTCGCGCAAGACATCAAGTCCTCCGGTTTTTATCAGAACAAGACAAAAAATATTTTGGGCGCGGCAAAAGAAATTAAAAAAAGATTTAACGGCCGCGTTCCCAAAAACATAGACGACATCCTGTCCCTGCCGGGTGTGGCGCGCAAGACGGCGACCGTGGTGCTCTCTGAGGCGTACGGTGTGGTCGCGGGGATTACGGTCGACACGCACGTCATCCGGTTTGTGCAGCGCTTCGACCTCTCTAGCCACACCGACCCGGTCAAGATAGAAAAAGATTTGATGGATATTATTCCGAAAAAAGAGTGGCCTTTCTTTACCCACCGGGTCATCCATTACGGCCGCTACCTCGCCCCGGCGCGGAAATACGACACAACCAGAGACCCGCTCATAAAAATCTACCCCAAGGCCGCCGCCCGCTTCCGCGTTTGATTTTGCTATACTGAGTACTTCATGGCGTACGACTTTAAGCCGCTCGAGAAGAAGATAAAGGATGTTGAAGAGCGCCTCGCGCGCGAGCTCTCCGGCGTGCGTACCGGGCGCGCGACCCCGGCTATACTCGACGGCGTACTTGTCGAGAGCTACGGCGCACGCGTGCCCATCAGCCAGGTGGCGACGCTTGCCGTGGAAGACCCTCGCACTTTGCGCATCGCACCCTGGGACAGCAACCTCGGCAAAGAAATCGAGAAAGCGATAGTGACGAGCAACCTCGGACTCTCGGTCGGCATGGACGAAAAGGGTGTGAGGGTCTTCTTTCCTGAACTCACGTCCGAGCGGCGCGCAAGCTTGCTTAAAGTGGCAAAAGAAAAGGTCGAGGAGGCGCGCACCAGCCTGCGCAGTGCGCGCGACGACGTGTGGAGTGACATCCAGCGGCAGGAAAAGGACAAAAAAATGAGCGAGGACGACAAGTTCCGCGCCAAGGACGACATGCAAAAGCGTGTCGATGCGGCGCAAAAGAATTTTGAATCGATGCTCGCGCGCAAAGAGGCTGACCTTTCCGCATGAACATCGTCATCTTTATACTCTTCCTCGTCGGGCTTATTTTGGTGCACGAGCTCGGGCACTTGGGTGTTGCAAAGCTTTTTAATACGCGCGTCGACGAGTTTAGTGTTGGGTTTGGTCCGCGACTCTTCGGCTTTGTGCTCGGGGAGACGCAGTACAACTTTAAGCCCATCCTCCTCGGCGGATATGTGCGCATTTGGGGCGAGGCGGGAGAGGATGTGTCGGGCGACCCGCGCGCCTTTTCAAACAAACCCCGTCTCATACAAGGGCTGGTTGCGCTCGCCGGGGTGGCGGCGAACTTCCTCCTCGCCATTATTATTGTCACCGGAGGATACATGGCGGGGATGCCCACCGCAACGTCCCAAAGTACGGTCGCGCCGGTTGCCAATGCCCGAGCGACCATCGAAGCGACCATTCCCGGCTCGCCCGCCGAGCGCGCGGGGCTTTCAGCCGGGGACGTCATCGTGGGAATAGAAACCGGCACGAGCAAGCTTGTCCGGGGGGCCGATGCCGCGGTGGTGCAGCAATTTATTGCCGACCATGCGGATGAGAGCATCGTCTTCCACGTACTGCGCAATGGGAGCGAACAAACATTTTTGGCAAAAGGGGAGGAGGGTATCGTTGACGGGCGCAAAGCGGTGGGCATCGAGCTCGCTGATGTCGGCATACTAAAACTCCCCGTGCACCTTGCGTTTGCACAGGGCACACTGGTGTCCTACGAAATGTTTGTCGATGCGGCGCGGGGCTTCGGCGCATTTCTAGGCCAGTTGGTGCGCGGGAGTGCGGACCTCAGCGCGATTGCGGGGCCGATAGGCATCGTGCAGTTGGGCTCGAGCGCGGTGTCGGCGGGGGCTGCGGCGGTGATTGTGCTTGTTGCATTCATTTCTATAAACCTGGTGCTCATCAATCTCCTGCCCGTGCCCGGGCTCGACGGCGGCCGGCTCCTCATCATTGTTATTGAAGCCGTGCGCCGCAAACCGCTCCCGACCACCGCGACGAGCATTGCGACACTCGCCGGACTAGGCCTCATTATATTGTTGGTGCTCCTCGTTTCCGCCCACGACATCGCCCGCCTCATAGGCTAAACAGAGCTTTTGCCTAGCCTTATGTTTGGCCGTACAATGGCCCAATATATGAAAGCAGCGCACGAAGTCGGCATGAGGCAGTCACAACTCTTCACCAAGACGCGCCGCCAGGCGCCCAAGGACGAAGTGTCTAAGAACGCCGAGCTGCTCATCCGCGGCGGCTTCATCAATAAGGAGATGGCGGGAGTGTATGACTTTTTGCCCCTTGGTCTCAGGGTGCTCGACAAAATAATCGGAATTATCCGAGAAGAGATGAATGCCATAGGCGGACAAGAGGTGCTCATGAGTTCTCTGCAACGCAAAGAGCTATGGGAAAAAACTGATCGTTGGGACGACGAAAAAGTAGATAGTTGGTTTAAGACAAATCTTAGACAAGAGACCGAAGTCGACGGAGGTCGCGGTAAAGAACTTGGTCTTGGATTTACGCACGAAGAGCCGTTCACAAACATGATGGAGCAGTTCGTCCCATCCCATAAAGATTTACCCAAGTACGCCTATCAATTTCAGACTAAGTTTAGGAATGAGAAAAGA
>JAGWLV010000017.1 GCA_028864875.1 Patescibacteria group bacterium | reverse complement strand
AAAGCGGTTGTCTTGCTAAGCACACCATGAGTAAAAGAATAAAAAGCGATAGCGGTTGGGGCATGGAGACCTCGCTCGATGTTGAGTGGGCACACGCCATAGCTCCCAAGGCTAAAATTTTACTCGTCGAGGCAACCACACCAAGCGGTACCAATTTGCTTAAAGCGGTCGACTACGCCGCCGCGCGTACCGACGCGGCGGCAATCTCTATGAGTTGGGGTGGGGCCGAGTTCCCAGAAGAAGTGTCGCTTGACTCGCATTTCGTGAGCACAAGTGGAGCGTCCTTCTTTGCCTCCTCAGGGGACAACGGCACCGGCGCATCGTGGCCCGCGTCCTCACCCAATGTTGTTGGTGTGGGCGGAACCTCACTGGCTCTTGCAAGCGATGGTTCGCTGAGCAAAGAATCAGCGTGGAGTGGCAGCGGTGGTGGAATCTCTGCATATGAAAAGGAGCCTGCGTTCCAAACATCCTATGCAATTCCACGCGCGGGTGGCATGCGCGCGATACCGGACGTGTCCTACGATGCCGACCCGGTGAGCGGCTTTCCCATTGTGGTCAAAAGCACATGGTACCGCGTTGGAGGTACTTCGGCGGGTGCGCCACAATGGGCCGCTATTGCGGCGCTTGGCCGCGGCGTCACTGCAACTCAGTTATACTCAGATAAAGCTAGTGTAAACAGCAACACATACTTCCGCGACATTACGAGCGGCACAAACGGCACGTGTGGCTATATATGCACTGCCCGCAAACACTACGATTATGTCACCGGGCTCGGCTCACCTCTTACAAGCGAGTTTTAATTATAAATGTCGTGGTCGCCGATTTCGTAGAACACGATTTTGATTTCCTGCGGTAACTTTTTATACTGCCGAGCAAACTTCGGCGAATAACGTATGCGCATATGTTAGCGCAAATCTTTGAGAGATCGGAGTACTTTCCAAGCTTTAGGGTTTTTTAAATATTGTTTGCGCTGTTTATTCAACTCCAACGCAAGTTTCCGCCGCTTCTCCTCGCGCAATAGATATCGAAAATATTCGCTCACTGAAGCAAACCCCTCCTGGCGCGCACTCTTCTTTGCCTCTGCGGCAGTTTCTTTAGGGACCGATATGTTCATTATCGTGCGCATACTGTGTTACAAAGTATATACATTGTATATGAATTGTCAATTAAGCCAAAAACACTTTTTCAAGCGCGTGGTCTTCAAGAGCGGCACCGTCGTGCTTTTCTATAGCAACCCTGCCGCGCGCCAAGACATACGCACGGTCCGCAATTTCAAGCACCGACTTGATGCTATGTTCGACAACAAGCATCGCGATATCGCGCTCTTTGTTGATGTGTGCGATGAGCGCAAACACCTCGCCATCCTCATTGAAGACGCCGAGATTGCGAAGTTGATGAAATCAATCTTCCGCTACGTGGACAGTACACTCAAAGTGTAGCTACATTTAAAGCAGAAATGATAAAGGCCGGGGCAGTGGCCTCCGGCCTTTTGCGTGTCGGTATTTATTGAATGTTCGACCGGGCCTTCCTTGGCAGGCTTCCGGACAGATACCGACGGCGCACGTATACATCCACAAATTTACTGATGAGTGAGAATGTACGTGCTCGAAGCTCCATGTGTTGAGCATCCGATAAGTGACACGCTTACGCGCGTTCGTTCAATCCTTTGATTACAGGGCAGAAATCAATAGTTGAACTGAATATAAAGAACTCAATGTAAATGCTTTTTAGAAGCACTTAATCCACTTGGTACTATACGAGTCTAAAGGACATCCGTAAAGGACATTTATCCACAGAGGGTATGTCCTATAGAACGGACTTATTCTACAAAGTATTTTTTCTCTATGTCCTTTATCTCCGCCGCTTCTGCCTGAGCCCTCTTTTCCTTGCCCTCCTCCCCCGCCGCCCGGAGCTCTGTGTCACTTAGTTTAGCCAGTTCTTGGGCACCACCCTCGAGATGTTTGATGGTGTTTTTGTCGGGGTTGTCGAGTACCTCCTCGAGGAGTGCGTGGAGCACCCAGCCGATGCGGGGTCCGGGACCCTCCCCCGTCAATTCCATATAGCGCTTACCGTCGATTTTGAGCATGCCGACCGAAATAGGGTCGCGCAAGGCCTGCTCTATCATCGACTGGTACTTGCGCAGGCGGAACGGCTGCTCTTTGGGCCGCCCGGTGCCTATGCGGTCGCAGATACGGAGGTTGATGAGGTCCCAGATGTTCTCCCTCTGCACGTTGGTAACGATACGGCGGACCGCCGAGAGTGTCACCTTGTCCGGGTCGGAGAAGAACATGTGCCAGCGTATAAGAGTTACGACCTTGTTGAGTGTTTCATGTGAAAATTTAAGCCGCTCGAGGATCTTTTTAGCCATCTTGGCCCCCACGACCTCGTGTCCGTGGAACGTCCAGTCCTTTTTGTCCTCCCCCCAGCGGCGTGTGGCGGGCTTGCCGACGTCGTGCAGCAGCGCTGCCAGGCGCACCTCAAGCGGCCACCCCTTGTCTGCGGCATGTTGGAGCGCGCGCAGCGAGTGCTCGTACACATCGTACTTGTGTGCTTGGTTTTGCTCTATCCCTACCCCCTCGAGGAGCTCGGGGAGTATGTAGGGGAGCACACCCAATTCTTGGCTTAAAATAAGGGTTTTTTGGGGCTGCGGGGAGAGTATGATGCGCACAAATTCATCCCGGATGCGCTCTTTGGAAATCTTTTCCAATTGCCCGGCCGAGGCCTTTATTGCCTCTTTGGTCACCTCCTCTATTTCAAACCCGAGCTCTGCGGCAATGCGTATAGCCCGCAGAGTACGCAGGGCATCTTCCTTAAACCGCGCTGAGGCATCCCCTACCGCGCGGATGTGTCCTTGAGATATGTCCTTTATGCCGTCATAAAGGTCAATAAGCTGTCCTTGAGACGGATCGTAGGCCATCGCGTTGATAGTGAAGTCGCGGCGCTTCAAATCCTCTTCGATACTCGTACCCCAGGCCACTACGCTCGGTCGGCGGGCGTCTGTGTACTCCCCTTCTATGCGGTACGGGGTTACTTCGACCACCTTAAGGGTCGGGTTGTCGGTCTCGTTGACCACGCCGACGGTCCCGAAAGCATTTTCATAAAAAGTTTCTTTAAACAGCCCTTGAATCTGCTCCGGGGTGGCGTTAGAAGTGATGTCCCAGTCTTTGGGTGCGCGGCCAAGAAGGAGGTCGCGCACGCAGCCGCCTACAATATAGGCCTCAAACCCGGCCTTTGTGAGGGCTCCATGGACCTCGAGTACTTCTGTGGGGATTTTGCTGCGTTTTAGTTCCATGGCTCATGTGCGGATACGGGGAATCGAACCCCGATCTCGTCCTTGGCAAGGACGCGTTCTACCACTAAACCATATCCGCGTATGTAAAAAACACTATAGCATGGGTGTGAAGAACCTTGCTAAGATACTAAGGCGCCCGTAGCTCAATGGATAGAGCGCTTGGCTTCGGACCAAGAGGTTGTGGGTTCGAGTCCTGCCGGGCGCGCCAAATGGTTACTGGAAAACGAATTTTAAAAGACATCCATACTGTCGTTTAACACAGGTATGCAAACAAAGGATAAAAAACCAGGCCTGTGGATAAAACTGGGGAGATGTGCATAAAGGACAACTTTTATGTCCGAGAGAGCCACTTTTAAGGACTTTTCAAGTATCCAAACGTTACAATAGTAACATTTCACGTGAAAACACCTAAGCGACAATTGGGAGATACAGGAGAGGGAGTTGCTTGTAAGTTCCTTGAAAAGAAAGGTTTTACTATTGTTGACCGTAACTACCTGCGCCCATGGGGAGAGATTGATGTAGTCGCCGAACGGGCGAAAAAGCTTTATTTTATTGAGGTAAAGTCCGTTTCACGTGAAGCGTCCCTGTGGCCCGAACAAGGTGTTACACGTGAACCGGATACCTATAGACCGGAGGAGAACGTCCACCCGGCAAAGCTTAAACGGCTACACCGGGCTATCCAGACATATCTCTTGGACAAGAAGGTTCCGGAGGGGGTGGAGTGGCAGGTCGATGTGGCTTGTGTGTACCTAGACTTTTCGTCCCGCCGGGCCCACGTAGAGATGTTGGAGAACATTATCCTTTAGATGTAAAGGATACTGCCGGACTGTGTTAGAGTGGCACTGTATTTTCGGGCCGTAGTACACCGGTAGTATACGCGCTTTGGGAGCGCGAGAACTGGGTTCGATTCCCGGCGGCCCGACCAGTTATGGAAAGACTTACCCTCACAACCAAACCACAAAAAGATTACGAACTCGTCGACTCCGGCGGGGAGGAGAAGCTCGAGCGCTACGGCGACTACCTTTTGGCGCGCCCAGACCCGCAGGCGCTGTGGCCGAAGCGTTTGGGCGAGGGGGAGTGGCAGAAAGCAGCGGGGAAGTTTGTGCGCACGGGTCGGGAGGGGAAGTGGGAGGCTGAAAACTTGCCCAAAGAGTGGCCGGTTGAATTTGGCGGACTGACATTTTTGATAAAACCGACGTCGTTTAAGCACACGGGGCTCTTCCCCGAGCAACTTTCAAACTGGGAGTGGGTCGCGGAGTGCCTCCGCAAATCCCCCTGCTCCGGAGAGATAAACACAATCCCAACTCCTCCGCAGGGGGACTCTGCTCCGGCCAAAATTTTGAACCTGTTTGGCTACACCGGAGGTGCAACGCTCGCCGCGGCCAAAGCGGGCGCTGAAGTGACACATGTAGACGCATCAAAAACCGCGGTCACCTGGGCGCGGGAGAACGCGAAGCTCTCCGGATTGGAAAACGCACCCATCCGCTGGATTGTTGAAGACGCCATGACGTTTGTGCAGCGCGAAATAAAGCGCGGCAACCGCTACGACGGCATTATTATGGACCCGCCGGCCTTCGGGCACGGCTCCAAAGACGAATTGTGGAAAATAGAAGAGCACTTTGTGCAGATGGTAGCGCTATGCGCGCAGCTGTTGAACGACACACCGAAGTTTTTTGTGATGAGTGGATACGCCGCGGGCTACTCGCCGCTGGCGTTTGCATACAACCTCGACCCTGTGCAGAAAAAGTTCGGAGGCACCATTGAGTGCGGCGATCTCACCATTGCCGAAACAGCGGGCGAGCGCCTCTTGCCGTGCGGCATCTTCGCCCGGGTCGCGTTTAATTAATAGGGGTGAGGGCGGATTCGAGCAGCTGTGTTTCTTGCGGGGCGGTTGTGGTTGCAAAGTCCGCCGCTTTTTGTGCGAGGTCGCCGGAGAGGAGGCCGAGTATGCCGCCCTTGCCCGCGGCGGAGAGTGCGCGGTCGATGTAGTTGATGCTCACCGCATAGAGATTGCGCGCAGACGTTGTCGTCGCGTTTGAGTCGGTCGTAATGATGCCCACCAGCGCGCCATCACTCACGCGCACGACTGCGCCACCGCTTGCGCCCGATTGCGAAACGACCGTTCCGCCCACCGAAAGTATGTCGACCGTGTGTGTATCACCAAAGGAATAGAGCTGTCCGATTGTTGTGATGGCGGAGGTGAGGTAGAGCGCCTTGGAGGTGTTGATGCCGTCAAGAAATCCCGCCGGATATGCAGCAAGGACGACCCGCTGCCCGGAATCGGCGGACACACTCATGGGCACATGGGGGAGAGGGTCGGGCAGCGGCTTGCCGTTTGTGGCGCCCGTGATACGCAAAAACGCGTAGTCGAATTGGCCGGTACCTGTTGCGTGCTCTTTTTTGATTTGCTCCGCATTTGCGACGACCCACTCGGGCGGCAGGTAGAGCACCTGCGCGCGGTAGCGCGGGGCGGCGGGGCCGCCCGTGCGCACAACGCAGTCGATATTGTCTTTGGTGAGATAGTCGCGCAGGAGGAGGAATTGCGCCACATGCGCGTTAGTGAGGATAATGCCGCGGCTGTCGATTACAACACCCGAGCCCGAGATGGGGTTGAGATCGCCGCCGGCGAGCGTCGTGCAGTATATATTGACCACCGCCGCGCGCGCGGCATCATTTACTTGGTCGGGAGTCTGCGTCGAAACTCCCTCCTGAAAAGTCCTCGGGTCTCCTCGTCCGGTGCTGCTCGCTTGCGCGGACGCACCGGCGAGGCCAGACTTTTCATTCAGGAGTTTCCACTTCGAACTAGAAGCCGGGGTGCCGCTCTCGGAAGCGTTCCCGTTATGTCCTGAAGCTGGAGAGAGCGGCACCCCGGCGGTGGTGGGCGCAGGTACCGGCAGCACCACCGTGACTGTAGGGTGGTGTAATGCGCCGGTTATTGAAACAAAGACAGAGACTACGACCGACGCGGCGGCAGAAAGTAGCGTGCGCAAAAACTCCATAGTACTCTGCAGTATACCCGCGGGATTGGTTTAATGGTAAAACGTCAGTTTTCCAAACTGAAGTCGGGAGTTCGATTCTCCCATCCCGCACCTGAGTGAGCGCCAAAAAGTCATTTTTGGCCGAGCGAAGGAAGGGATATAAGTTTTAGCTTCTATCCCGCACTGATATAGTGGTGGCATGAATACATCACGCACGCTGTGGGCACTCGGACTCATTATTGTTGTGGGCGGGTTGGCGTTTGTGGCGGCAGGGTACACTACGCCGCAGGAGGCACATGTGCTGCAAGGCACGCTCTCCCAAGACGGCCGCTCCTACACCTACGCCGAGGACAAACCCTACTACTCGGTGAGTGTCGAGTACCCGGCACACACGGCGCTCTCCGGGGGTGCTGACATCAAGGCGCGTGAATTTATGGAAACAGCACTCCAGGCACAAGTGGTGCAATTTAAACAAGATTCCGGTGTCGAAACCCTCACTGCACAAGATGCTCAGTACCAAAACATCACCGCCGATCACAAGTATGCGCTCGGTATAGAGTACAAAGAGTACGGCTCGCCGAACTACGACTCGTTCCTCTTCAGCATCTACGAAGACACGCTCGGCGCCCACCCCAACGGCTTCTTCAAGACCTTCGTATTCGACCAAAACGGTAAAATAATTTCGATAGAAGACATCGTGAAGGGCAAGGGCCTGTCCGCGCTCGCCGCACTCGTGCGTGCAGATGTGGTTAAACAGATGCAGACCCGGCTCGGCCAGCAAGATGTGAGCGGCGCACTGTTTGAAGACGGGCTCGCGCCGACTGACAACAACTACAGCAACTTTATCGTCGACAACACCGACCTCCTCATCGAACTCCCGCCCTACCAAGTGGCTGCATACGCAATGGGCACGTTTGAAGTGCGCGTGCCACTATCGAACTTCCAGTAATGCGAAGTAAAAATAGGTTTGAGAGAATGTCTGGAGGCGCGATGGCACCGGAAGTAGGAAAACTTTCTGCTGAAAGTTTTCCGCGTTCGGCGCAAACCTATTTTTACGAAGCTCAAATCAAAAAAGCTCCACTGAGGTGGAGCTTTTTTGATTTGAGAGGATAGTCTTACTTTACTGCCTCTTTGAGCGCCTTGGCCGCTTGGAACTTCGGCACGCGCATCGAGGGTACCTGCACGCTCTCGCCGGTGCGCGGGTTGCGCGCGGTGCGCGCGGCGCGCATTTTGGTCTTAAAGATGCCGAGCCCTGCGAGGCTCACTTCCTCGCCCTTGCGCAGCGACCCGACGATGCTGTCGATCATCGTTTCGACAGCCCGCTCGGCGTCGGCCTTGGTGGTGCCCAAAACCCCGTGGACCTTCTCTGCGATATCCTGCTTGTTCATAATGTATTTTTTAATAACTAAAAACCCCAAAACCCTGTGGCGCTAGTATACCGCCCCCCAAAAACCCTGCAACAGAGCCACATAATCCACACCTGTTGAAAGATAAGGCTTTTTGTCACATTCTCCAAAAAACCCTTACTTTGCAAGCTTTTTAAGCCTTACCGGGCGAATTCGATGGCGCGGGTTTCGCGGATGACGTTGACTTTGATTTCGCCGGGGTACTTCAGTTCGTTTTCGATGCGCAGCGCGATGTTGCGCGCCAACTCGCGGGCCTGGAAGTCGTTCATGTCCTCCGGCTTCACAAACACGCGCACTTCGCGGCCCGCGGATATGGCGTAGGACTTTTCGACACCGGGGAAGGAGTTGGCGATACCCTCGATGTCGGCAAGGCGCTTGATGTACTGCTCAACCGAGTCGCGCCGCGCGCCGGGACGCCCGCCCGAAATGGCGTCCGCAACCTGCACGATGATCGACTCGACCGTTTCGTACGGGTACTCCTCGTGGTGGGCCTGCATCGCCTTGACCACCTCTTCGCTCACGCCGAACTTCTGCAGGATGCGGCGCCCGATTTCAACGTGCGTGCCCTGCACTTCGTGGTCCAAGGCCTTCCCGATGTCGTGGAGGAGTGCGCCCGCGCGCGCGATTTGCGGATTGGCACCCAATTCCTCGGCAATCATGCCCGCGATGTGCGCCATTTCAAGCGAGTGTTGGAGCACCGACTGCCCGTAGGAAGTACGGAAGTGGAGCCGGCCTAAAATCATGAGGAGTTTCGGGTCGAGGTTGAGGACGCCCGCTTCAAACGCAGCGGCCTCGGCCTTTTCTTTGATTATTTTGTTGACCTCGGCCTGAGCCTTCGCCACCATTTCTTCAATTTTTGCAGGTTGGATGCGTCCGTCGATGATCAGGTTCTCCAAAGCGACGCGCGCGACGGCGCGGCGGATGGGGTCGTAGGAGGAGAGCACGATAGAACCCGGCGTGTCGTCGATGATGACCTCGACCCCGCTCGCGCGCTCAAACGCTTTGATGTTGCGCCCTTCTTTGCCGATTATTTTGCCTTTAAGGTCGTCGTTGGGGATGGTGATGGCGGTCGCCATAGTGTCGGAAGCAACCGAGTTGCCCAAGCGGTGTATCGCGGTCGTCAAAATTTCCTTGGCGCGGCGCTCAAGGCGCTCCATGCCGTCGCGCTCGAGCTTTTGCATCCGCACGGCCAAATCCTCGCCCGACTCGCGCTCAAGCTCATTCATCAGTTGCGCCAATGCTTGGTCTTTGGTCAAGCCTGCGACACGCGCGAGCTCCGTGGTGCGCTCTGCAACAAGTTCTTCGGCGCGCTCTTTAATAGTTTTGACTTCGTCGATGCGCTCCTTGGCCACGGCAACCTGTGTGTCGAGGTCTTGCTGCTTTTTGTCGAGGCTCTCCTCGCGCTTGAAGACGCGCTCTTCAAGCTGCGCTACTTTGGTTGTTTTTTGCGCAGCCTCTTCGTCGGCGGCAACAAGTTTGGCGCGCGCCTCTTCCTCGGCGCGCCCGAGCAGGGCAGAAGCCTCCTCGCGTGCATTGATGAGGAGACGTTTGACCTCGACCTCTATCGAACTCTTACGAGCAAGAACATAGAGCCACCGGAAGACATATCCGATGACCGCACCCACGAGTGCAGAGCCCCCCATCAAGAGGAGTAGTAGTTTGATTGACATAAAGAAGTTTCATAAAAACAAAAGTTGAATACAAAAGGACCCCTCCAGAATAGCACAGCCGCGAGGCGAAGCAAAAAGTCCTTTCGAGACCGTTCCTTGCTATTTCTTCGGGACCACCTGGGTGGTCAGCACTTCGTCGATGATGCCGTACTTCTTGGCCTCATCCGCACTCATAAAGTAGTCGCGCTCGACGTCCTTTTCTACCTTCTCCAAGCTCTGGCCGGTCGTTTTGGACAGTATTTTATTGAGCCGCTCGCGGGTGGCGATGATGTGCTTGGCCGTAATTTCGATATCGGTCGCCTGGCCCTGCGCGCCGCCCCACGGCTGGTGGATCATCACTTCTGCGTTGGGGAGCGCGGAGCGCTTGCCCTTGGCCCCACCCGCTAGCATAATCGCGGCGCCGGAGGCGGCGATGCCCACGCACACAGTCGCGACATCGGGTTTGATGTGGTTCATCGTATCGAGCATCGCCAAGGTGGCGGTCACCGAGCCGCCGGGGGAGTTGATGTAGAGCTGGATGTCTTTTTTAGGGTCCTCGCTGGCCAAAAAGAGGAGCTGGGCTATGACCAAGTTGGCCGTGTGGTCCTCAATCGGGCCGCCGAGGAAGATGATGCGCTCTTTAAGGAGGCGCGAGTAGATGTCGAACGCGCGTTCGCCGAAAGGCGACTTTTCAACCACCATGGGGACGAGCTGGGCACGTTCGTTATTGTGTTGCATAGGTCAAAAATATAGCACAACCAAGCCGTTTGGATACCCCTTGACAAATAGCCCTCATATGGTATATAATATGCAGCGAAAGTTTGGGCTAACAACAGGGGGCTGCCATGGTAAAGCCATACACGAACCTCTACATCGCAATTCTGCTGACACTGGTCATCCTGGGCTGTATGCCCGAGATGGACTTCATCATCAAATCGGGAACGCACGACTGGCTCTATCCGAGCTGCCGTGAGTTCTCCGGTCAATGCGACCCGCTGACGCTTG
>JAGWLV010000016.1 GCA_028864875.1 Patescibacteria group bacterium | reverse complement strand
TGCACGGCTTCCTCGACAACCTCACCAAGCCTCAGCAAGTAGGGTATGACACAGCCGCCTTCGGGCAGGGCATCGCCATCACGCCCATTGAGACTGTGCGTGCGCTCGCAAGTTTGGGTAATGGCGGATACCTCGTGACCCCGCACCTGGTCAAAGCGGTACACTACGACACGGGTGTGACGCGCAACCTCGGTTGGGGCGACCCGGTGCCGGTCTTAAAACCGGAAACCTCGACAACTATTACCCGTATGCTCGTGCAGGTGGTCGACACTTCGCTCATCAACGGAGCAGGGAAGATGGAACACTACTCAATCGCCGCCAAAACGGGCACGGCCCAGGTTGCCAACCCGGCGGGCGGGGGCTACTATCCCGACAAGTACCTCCACAGTTTCTTCGGGTACTTTCCGGCCTTTGAGCCGCGCTACATTGTATTCCTCTTCGCGCTCGAGCCGCAGGGCGCCCAGTACGCGAGTCAGACGTGGGCGGACCCATTCTTCTCGCTCGTCCACTTCCTCATCAACTACTACAACATCGCTCCGGACCGATAGCATGCGCTCCCTCTTTAAAAAAATAATTGCAGGAGTGCTGCGCGTCGAGGCTGCGGCGGCATTGCGCGTGTACCGGCCGCACATTGTCGCGGTGACGGGGAGCGTGGGGAAGACCTCGACCAAAGACGCAATTTTTGCGATGCTGGCGGGGAGCTACCACGTGCGCGGCTCGGAGAAGAGTTTTAACAGCGAATTCGGGCTCCCGCTCACGATACTCGGCCTCCCCAATGCGTGGAACAATATCTTCCGCTGGATACTCAACATACTCGACGGCGCGATGCTGCCCCACATCGGCGCGCACTACCCCGCGTGGCTCGTGCTCGAGGTCGGTGCCGACCGCCCGGGCGACATATCGTCGCTAGAGCGGTGGCTGCCGGTCGACATCGCGGTCATTACGCGCCTGCCCGAAGTGCCGGTGCATGTCGAATACTTTAAATCTCCCGAGCACGTCGTCGAAGAAAAGGCGTCGCTTATTAAAGCGCTCAAACCCCATGGCACACTCGTTCTTTTTGCCGACGATGAGCGCACACGCGCGCTCCAGAGCCGTACCTCGGGGAGCGTCATCACCTTCGGCTTTAGCGAAGGGGCGAGTGTGCGCGGGGAGCATTTTAAAATTCTTCGTGCAGAAGACGGCACACCCATGGGTATGGAGGGGCAGTTGCGGGTGGATGGCAATGCGGTGCGGATAGAAGTACCCGGCACCGTCGGGCCGCACACATTTTTGCCGGTGCTTGCCGCGGCTGCGGTGGGGAAGGCGCTCGGCAAAAATCTTGAGGAGATTGCCGAGGCGCTGCGCGCGTACGCGCCGCCGCCGGGGCGCATGCGCCTGGTGCGCGGCATCCGCGGCTCTACTATTATTGACGACACGTACAATTCCTCCCCGGCGGCGGTGCAGGCGGCGTTCGAGACACTCGCGCTCATCGAGCCCAAGGGCCGTATGATAGCGGTGCTCGGCGATATGGCCGAGCTCGGCAAGCACAGTGTGGGCGAGCACCGCGCAGTGGGCGAGCAGGCCGCACAAGTCGCCGACCTCCTTGTTACTGTGGGCTACCGCGCGCGCGACATCGCCGAAGGGGCGCTCGGCGCAGGGATGCAAGACGACGCTATACTCCAATTTGAAAATTCGGAGGAAGCGGGCGCAGAACTCGCGCGGCTCGTCGCAAAAGGCGACTGCGTGCTCATCAAAGGCTCGCAATCTATGCGCATGGAGCGTGCCGTCGAAGCGACGATGGCCGAACCCGGGCGCATGGCAGAACTCCTCGTGCGCCAGGACAGCGAGTGGAAAAAGCGCTAAACAGTGTGACCCTACGGGGATTCGAACCCCGATTTGCGCCGTGAGAGGGCGCCGTCCTAACCATTAGACGATAGGGCCGTCGCATTTTTATACCACACAACGCTTGCAGTTTCTAGAATTTCTTTGTAGTATCGCCGATGGCTGAATTCCCCACAGGAGACCGGGTCATGAAAGTCTGCAGACCAAGGTTCGAGAAGCGCGGTGGTGTTATTCCCGTCGTTGTGCAGGAGGACACCTCACGAGACGTCCTCATGCTGGCATACACGGACGAGGCTGGATACCTCGAGACGCTGAAGAGTGGTGAGGTCGTCCTCTTTTCAACATCGAAGAATGCTCGTTGGAAGAAGGGCGAAACGAGCGGCAATGTACTCAAATTAATCGAAGCGCGAATCGATTGCGACGGGGACGCGCTCGTGTACCTCGTTCAGATAATCGGGCCGGGTGTAGCGTGTCACACCCACGCGCGTACCTGCTTTTATCGGAATGTTTTTGGCAACAAACTTATGCCCGCGCCGCAGGAGGGAGACAACGAAAAGATTGCGAAAATAGAAGCTCCTGTCCACCGTCGACTCGAGCCGCCGGTGCGCACACAGGGCGACTTGCCCTTGAAGTAACATCTTGAAAGCCCGGCGATGAAGCCGGGCTTTCTGTTTGATATGATATGGGCGCGATGAAGAAAGTTCTCAGCTCTAGATTTTTTGAGCGCAACACACTTGTGGTGGCACGCGACTTGCTCGGGAAGTTTTTGTGCAGAAAAGTGGGCGGCAGAGCAGTCGCATTCATGATTACCGAGACTGAGGGCTATCATGGCTTCAAAGACCTCGCCTCCAAAGCGCGCCGGGGCAAGACGCCTGGCAATGCACCCATGTATGCCCGTGCGGGCACGGTCTATGTGTACTTTACCTACGGGATGCACTGGATGCTCAACATTGTTACAGAAAAAGAGGAGTATCCTGCGGCAGTATTAATCCGCGGCGCGGGTGGTGTTGTCGGGCCCGCGCGACTCACCAAGTTTCTAAAAATAGACAAACGCTTAAATACAAAAATGCTTAGTAAAAAGTCAGGCTTGTGGATTGAAGATCGGCGGGTGCGGGTGCGTCCAGCTGAAATTACAAAAGGCCCGCGCGTCGGGATAGACTACGCGGGCCCTTACAAACTCAAACCGTGGCGGTTTATTTATACCGCTGCGATGCCTGCTCGGCAGCGAGCTTCACATCGGCGGTAGTGTGCCGGGTATAGAAACCGTCACCGTTGTAACGTTGCCGTGTTGCGGCTTGCTCGGCTTGTCGGGCACGAGCAGCTTCACCCGACTCGCCGTTTGCACCGACTTTGTCGCGCAAGCGCTCCAAAGCGGCCTCGAGATCAGGATCAACCCGTTGTTGTGACATCATGCCCTCCGTGCTGTCGTTGTACAATATAGCCTAAAATAGGCTTAAAGTCAAGTGAAGGGGAGGAGATTAGGCAAAAAGCGAGTCAATGACGGCCTTTACTGCATTACCATCCGCACGGCCTTTGAGATCCTTCATAAGCATGCCCATGAGCTTGTTGACCCCTGTTTTATCAGTCACGCCCAATTCGGCCGCCTTGGCCTTGGTGGCCGCCACAATTTCGTCGCGGGACATCTGTGCCGGGAGCATAGACTCTATGACGGAGAATTCGGCCTTTTCGGCTTCGGCCAACTCGGGACGGCCGCCCTTTTCAAACTGCTCTATGGAGTCCTTGCGCTGTTTGGACGCGCGGGTCAGGACAGTCAGTACCTCGTCGTTGGAGAGTACGCCGTCGGGGCCCTTGCCCTTCGCCACAGCCTCGTTGGTCATGGCGGAGAGGAGGCTGCGCACCACGTTGAGGCGGACAGCATCCTTTGCCTTCATTGCGGCCTTGAGCTGCTCTTTAAGTTCTGCTTGTGTCATATTTGTTTATATTAGCAGAAAAATACTCGCGGGTTTATACTTCTTGCATGGACAGATTGACTCAATTTTTTGAGGAAGTCAAATCAATTTCAATTTGGAAACGGCTCTTTGGTTGGTCACAAGTCAGAGCACTTAGCTATGACGCATACCAAGAATACAAACTTTTGGAAGAAAAAGTCGGTGTTCAGGACAATCAACTCAGCGAACTTAACAACGAGATAACTGTCCTTAAGACAGAGAACAAACACCTCTCTGAAAGCAAACCAGAAGTCGCTTCGCTCAGAGAGAAGATTAGTAATCTTCAGGAAAAAAATACAATCCTTGAAAAGGAGAATCTAAGCTTTAAGCAGGCTGAAAGTTCTAGGCAAACTGAACTTGATAAAAAGATCGCGCTCTTTACCTCTTCGCAGCAAAGAGTAGAGGAAGAAAGAAAGAACGAAATTGAAGAAAACCAAAAAAAAGAAATCGAGAGACTTGAAGGTCTTAAAAAAACTTGGTCTGAACATCAAGACAGGGTGAAGGAACAAATTAAATCTATCTGCCAGAAACACACCATAGAGTATATAGAGAGTGTCCCGTTTAGGGGCGCTCCTGACAACACTCTAAAGATTGCGGACGAGTTTGTTGTTTTTGATGCAAAAAGCCCAGCCGCTGAGGACCTGACTAACTTTCCGGTTTACGTTAAAGATCAGGCGGAAAAGGCTAAAAAGTACATAAAAGAAGAGGGAGTTAAGAGAGATGTGTTTTTGGTTGTACCTTCAAACACAGTAAGAGCTCTAAGACAATTTGTATACAATTTGCCAGACTATAATGTCTTTGTCATTACGCTTGACGCTCTCGAGCCCGTAATTCTTAGTCTAAAAAAGATAGAAGAATACGAATTTATTGATCAGTTGAGTCCAGAGGATAGAGATAACATTGCACGTGTGGTTGGTAAATTTGCCTATCACATTAAGCGAAGAGTTCAGATCGACCAGTTCTTTGATTGGCAATCTCTTGAGTTACTTACTAAAACCTCCGCTGAACTTCCTGGTGAAATACTAGATAAGGCTATCGAGTACGAAAAAGCCGAAAAACTCAATCCTCCCACTGATAGAAGGACGAAACTATTACCGAGTGAACAACTAAAAAAGGATAGTGTCAAAATTCAGAAAGAGGCAGAGGTTAAAGAAATTATTTTTCCTCAGGATTTGAAAATCGAGGAATAAACAAGCCCGCCGATTGGGCGGGCTTGTTGAAAAACACAATGCAGGCTAGGGCAAGCAGAATCAGGAAGCCAAGGACTGTTCCGAAGTTCATCGTCTCCTCCCGGTGTGGGCAGACGGCCACATTCTTGCATAAACAGGGGCTTTTGGCTATATTGGATGCCACGAGCCCGAGGGCTCTTTTTCTCTGAATATGGCTAAAGAATTCGCAATAATCGAGACCGGCGGCAAGCAATACATGGTATCTGCCGGGGACATTATTCGTATTGAAAAACTCAAGACGAAGGGCGACCCGTCTCGCCAAGGCGCAGCCGAGGCGGGCCACAAAGTCGGCGACTCTGTCGTGTTCGACAACGTACTCATGGTGGATAACGGTTTCGACACCACAATCGGCGAGCCGTTCATCAAAGGCGCGCAGGTTACCGGCGAAATAAAAAAGATCGCCCGCGCCAAAAAGGTGGTGGTCATCAAATACAAGGCCAAGAGCAACTACTTTAAGAAACGCGGCCACCGCCAGCCCTATTTCAAAATAAAAATCACCAAGCTTGGGTAAGAAAACCCCGGCCTGACGGCCGGGGTTTTAGTGCCGGGAGGAGAGGGCGTTTTGTATGGTGTCGGGGTCGGCGTACTCGAGCTCGCTCCCTGTTGAGAGGCCACGGCCGAGGCTTGTTATTTTAAAGTTGAATTTTTGTGCAAAGGATTCGAGCGTTTCGACCAGGTACTGGCGGGTGTGGTCGCCCTCGGCCGTGGCCGAGAGGCCCAAAATGAGCTCTTGCAGTTTTTTATCCGTCGCGTCTCCCTCAACACGGGCAACAAGCGCCTTGAGCCGCACGTGTTTGTGCGGCTCCTCGCTTGCAAGTGGGATGGTGCCCCCGAGCACAAAGTACACACCCCTAAACCCCGCGCGCTCAACCTGCTCGAGATCGGCGTCTTTTTCTACGACAAAGAGTGAGTGTTCGCGCCGCTCGTCGGCGCAAATGGGGCAGAGCATCTGATTTTCTTTTTGGCGTGCCTCGGTTTTGGTAAACCAGCGGTAGCAACGCTTGCACTGCAGCGTCTCTTGGCCAAGCTTGCTCACCGTGTCGGCAAGCTGCGCGCGCGTGCTCTGAGGCGCACTCAACAGGTATTGTACAAAGCGGCGCGCTTGCCGCGGTCCGATGCCGGGGAAGTGCTCAAACATTTCAGACAGGCGGTCGATCGGGTTCATTTAGAAAGCCGGCGCATCCAAGGTGCTCAAGTCGGCCTTTTCGAGCGTTTGGAAGGTGGTGCGCTTTTCGTCGAAGTAGAGCTCGACCTTGCCCACGGGCCCGTTGCGGTGCTTCTCGACCAAAATTTCAGCGATGTTGGGACGGCTTTGATCGTCGCTCATTTTGTCTTCGCGGTGGATAAACATCACCACATCCGCGTCTTGCTCGATAGAGCCCGAGTCGCGCAGGTCCGAGAGGCGTGGCCTGCCGCGGCGCTGCTCGACCGCACGGGACAGTTGACTGAGCGCCAAGACTGGCACGTCGAGCTCGCGCGCGAGCGTTTTGAGCGAGCGGGATATTTCGGTGACCTGCTGCACCAAGCTGTCGGAGGCCCTGGAGTCAGAGGGGACCATGAGTTGGAGGTAGTCGACGACAAGGAGCCCCAACCCGTGCTCGCGCTTGAGCCGGCGCGCGACCGCGCGCATCTTCAAAATAGTGTTGCCCGGCTCGTCGTTGATGAAGATGGGCGCTCCGGAGAGCTTGTCGTACGCGTCGCGGATGCGCGCCCAGTCTTCTTGGTCGTGGATGCGACCTGTGCGGAGATTCCATGAGTTGACTTTAGCTTGGGCGGCGACCATGCGGTCGATGAGCTGCTGTGCCGACATCTCGAGACTGAAGATACCGACGACAGTGTTGTGTTCTATCGCTGTTTGGCGCGCGATGTCGAGCGCAAGACTTGTTTTGCCCATCGAGGGGCGCGCGGCGAGGATTACCAAGTCCGAGCGCTGGAGCCCGGCGAGCATCGAGTCGAGATCGCGGAAGCCGGTGCGCACCCCGCGCAGCTCGCCCTGATGCTCCTGGAGGTGCTCGAGGCGCGCCCATGCATCGGTCAGCGACTCGCGCAGGGGGGTGAATTTGACCAAGGTCGGCGTCGAGGTTACTTCGTAAATCTTTTTTTCCGCGCGATCGAGCGTCTCGTCTAGCTCGGCCGCTTCGTCGAAGCCCAACTCCGCGACATATTCGCCCACATCGATGAGTGAGCGCAGCATGTACTTTTTCTGTATCTGCTGCGCATAAAAGCGCGCGTTGCTCGCGGCAGGGACGTCTGCCGCGAGCTCGGAGAGGTACGAGAGTCCGCCGATTTGTTCGAGGTGGCCGAGGTCAGACAGCCGGGCGCGGACACTCTCGACATCAACGGGCTCCGATTTGCTGAAGAGCTCGAGCATCGCGGCGTAGATGACGCGGTGCTTCTCGCTATAAAATGCGTCGCGCGAAATCACATCGATGCTCTCGTTCATTCCCTCCGGGCGCATCATGAGCGCTCCCAAAAGCGCTTTCTCTGACTCCAGACTCTGGGGTGGGACGCGGAGGCGCTCCATTTTTGCCATGACCCAATGGTACCGCCCGGCCCCCAAACCTCCAAAGTTGTGTATGAAAAGGGGATATGTGGACTACTTGCGTGTTATCTCCGGGCCCTCGGGGGTGTCTTTCAGCGTATAGCCAGCCTTTTCAATCTGAAGGCGCAGGGCGTCGGCGCGGGGGAAGTCCCGCGCCCCGCGGGCTATCTCGCGCTCGGCGACGAAGCGCCGCACCTCCTCCGGGAGTTCGTCGCGCCGGAGCGGCTGAGGAGCATGTTTCGCTATTTCTTTAAGACCGAGGCCGAGCACGTCGTCGACCTGGTCGAGCGTTGTGCGATTGAGTGAACCAATGTTCTCCCACACAATCCCGAGCGCTTTAGCTGTATTCAAATCATCGGCAATTGCGGCATAGAATTTTTTAAGAATGTCCGGTTGAGCCGGCCTGGAGCGGGCGCTGCGATATGCACGCGCAAGGCGCATCATGGCCGCCTCGGCGGCTTGGAGCGCCTCCCAACTAAACGTCATCGGCGTACGGTAGTGGCCGGTGAGATAAAAGTAGCGCAGGCTCACAGGGTGTATGCCGCGCGCGACAACATCTTTAAGCGTGATTGCATTCCCTTCGGACTTGCCGATGCGACCCGAATAAAGATTGGCAAACTCATTGTGCATCCAGTACTTCACATACTGCTCTCCGGTGAGCGCCTGCGCCTGCGCGATTTCGTTGTTGTGGTGGACGGGGATGTGGTCGACGCCGCCGGTGTGTATGTCTATCTGCTGCCCCAAGAGTGCAAACACCATCGCGGTACACTCGATGTGCCAGCCGGGGAAGCCCCGCCCCCACGGCGACTCCCACCCCATATGGTCTCCGCCAGAGGCGGATCCGCCTCTGGCGGAGAACTTCCAGAGCGCGAAGTCCTGCGGGTTGCGCTTGCCTGCGGTCGAAACGCGCGCGCCGGCTTCTTGTCCGGAGAGGTCAATCCTGCCCAACGCGCCGTAGCCGCTAAACTTATGTGTGTCGAAATAGATGCCGTCCTGCGTCTTATATGCGTAGCCTTTGTCTTGTAATTTTTTAACCAAATCGATTTGTTGCAGCACATACTCGCTCGCGCGGGGGAAGAGGATGTGGCGCACATCGAGCCCGAGTATCTCTATATCGTCTATAAACGCGCGCGTGTACGTGTCGGCGAGCACACGCATGTTTGTCATCGAAATGGTGAGCCCCTCGCGCCGGAGGCCCTTGCTCATCTTGTCCTCGCCCTCATCGGCATCCGACGTCAGGTGCCCGAAATCGGTAATATTGATGACTTGGCGGACCTTAAACCCCCATGCGAGGAGCGCGCGGCGTATCGTGTCGGCAAATATATAGGAGCGCAAGTTCCCGACGTGGGCGTGGTCGTACACCGTGGGCCCGCAGTTGTACATGCGGACAGGCGAGGAGAGCGGCACAAACTGCTCCACCGCCGCGGAGAGTGTGTTAAAGAAACGTAGCGGAGGCAAGCTATTTTTGATTCGTTTGAGAACGAACGACAGCATGTATCTCTTCGGTGAGGCGATTATTTATTTTGATAAGCCTATGGACTTCATCCTGGAGCTTGAGGATTTCTTCAGCATCTCTGAATGTTTGTGCGGCCTGTTTGTCGGCTGCGCGGCTCAACACTTGTTGACCTACCGCCAGTATAGGAAGTGCCCAAAGTTGAATTAGGTTGCTCAGGAAAAGTAAGAAGGGGAATGGGTACGGATCTAAGCGAAAGTACCACACCCCGGCGGTAGCCAAAAACATCCAGGCAAACATCCACAGGACAAGTGCATAAAACATACCCACAGTACCGAATATATTGGTTATGAGAATCGCAAGGCGATCATTAAACCGCTGACGTTTTAAGCGTGGATCGAATTTTTTGCGCCCCTCTATCCAGGGGTGTGGTGTGTGCGTGTCGTCAACCATATCTCTTAGTATAAAGCATCATATCCACCCCTTGTGTTTAAAAAATAAAAGGAAAGAAGCGGCCAGCACAGCCAAGAGTCCCGTAATTATCCAAAAGCCGTTCGGTGTGCCTATGAGCGGCACATATCGTGCTGGCATGCTGAAGATTGCTACCAACAATGACAGCGGAAAGGTTATGAATGCCATCATGGTGAATATTTTTATGGCCTCATTCTGCTTGGTGGTCAGAAGCGAGTTGTTGGTCGCGCGTAACTCGCCGAGGCTGTCGCGAAGGTTTTCGAGCGTGCGCAGCACCCGCTCGTGGGAGCCCTGCGCCTCGCGGATGTAGTAGGAGTACTCGGGGCCGAAAAAGCGCGCGAGCGCGGGTTCGAGCGATGCGAGCATTTCGCTGTGGGGCGCGAGCGACTGGCGGAAGTCGTGTATCGTGCGGCCGGTGTGGGAGAGCTCGACCACCATCGCGCGTTCGTCACCCCCGAAAATCTTTTCTTCTATATCCTGGAGGCGCCCCAACAGGAGGTCGCACTCGCTGCCGAGCGCCTGGTAGAGCTGGCGGAGCATCGAAGCAAAGAGGTGTCCGCCGTGGGTCGCTCCGCCGTGGCCGAGGACCGAGGACACTTCGAACGCTTTGGCAAAAGAGTGGAGCGGGTCTATCGTCTCGTAGCGGGTCGTGATGAGAAAGTGCTTGCCTATGACAAAGTCGATTTCTTGCGTGCCGTGGCGGGCCGCGCCGCGCACGGCGGGGAAGTGGAGTACCGCATACACCGTGTCGCCGCGGCGCTCGACTTTGGAGCGGAAGGACACAGACATGAGCTCTTCGGCGATGAGGGGGTCGATGCCGAATTCAGACATGAGCGCGCGGACCTCCGCCGGTGTGGGTGCCACCAAGTCTATCCATGTCAAATTGCGCTGCGCATAGCGCGTGAGCATATGCTGTAAAGTATAGCGCCTCTTTGTGCTATACTGCCGAAATCTATGAACAGGGTTCAGTGGGGAGCGGCG